>JAYQVM010000045.1:0-12619 GCA_038148435.1 Gammaproteobacteria bacterium
TCTGCAGCCCTTAGGTAGTTGGCAGTGGTATATGTGTAGGGTGGATCCATCTCTTCAACACTGCTTAATTCTGTCTGGCGCAGCGAAGCCTTGAGCGTGCCCTGCGTCACCTGAATGATGCTGGTCTCACTGTTTTGTCGCGCGCTTACGGTCAGGATGTTTCGTAAAAAACCAGGAAAATCGAAACGGGACTGCAAACGATTGAGGTCGACTTGTTCTTCAATGGTGACGCTGAAGGCGGTATCTGTCCGGGAGCTTGTTGCATAAAGCTCCAGCATGAGTGGACCTGCAATTTCCAGGTCGCCAGCCAGTGGTTCACTGATGAAACTAAGGCTGTCCAGTTCATCACCATAGCGCGACAGCCCCAGGCTGTTTTGCTGAATTTCGGTAGCCAGTGTTGCCGGTTCTGTCATGTCCAATGATTGCCGATTTAAATAAAAGGATATATGTTCAACCTGGGGTGCGGGCCAGGTCTCAGAAGATTGCCACAGGCTTTGTCCCTGTATTTGATATTGAAGTGGCGGTCTGGCGGCAAAATCCGGAGCTGATTCTTCCTGAAGGCACCAGCGGTAAAAAGCCAGCAGATCGTCTTCCAGGAAGTTTGGGTTAAGCATCAGGGCTTCTGGTTCACTATGAATTGCCATTCTGGAAATGCTGTTGAGTTCTTGTCGTATCAGCAGGTCTCCATGAATGCCAGCCTGCTGCTGCCAGGAATCAGCGATGAAGACCGGGATATTAATGGCGCCGGCATTGGTAAGGCTACTGCGAATTTGCCAGAAATCGTCATAAAAAGGATGGCTCAGCAATTGCAGCCGCATGTCATAGTTGACCAGTCGAGAGGGGCCATTTGCCGGAAAGGCATTCTGTCTTCTTACGGTATTTTCGTACCAGTTTTGTAGGAAATCGATATTGCTCAATCCTCCGGGAAAGGCCCAGTCATGATAGGGGCGAACCACACCATTGACAGGAGCAATGCATTGCAAGGAGGGTGGATTTTGAATGGCCATCTGCCATTGTGCACTGGCATAGTACTGGGCGCCGATCCCCAGCACATGACCATCCGACCAGGGCTGTTCAGCTATCCATTCGATGATCTCATAATGGTCCTGCTGTTCATCACGGGAAAGGAATTCATACTCCCCCTGCGAAGCGCCGGTTCCACGTGTACTGGCAATCACATAATTGAAGCCCTGGCTGACAAACCAGGCAACATCACCGGTCATTGGGTTTGACGGCGGAGTATTGTCATCGGTATGTGGATAAGGCGCTGAGGCATAGAGAGTGGGATAGCTGCCATTTTGTGCAGGACGATATATATCAAGAGCAATACCCACGCCGTCACGCATGCTGACCAGTCGATTACTGTCGGTAACAATCAGCGGACCACTCGCCTGGACAGGCGTCTGCGCCTGGACTGTCAAACTACTGAAACCCAGGACGAACAATAACAACAGTTTATGATATAGAGCTTTCACGACTTATAATTCTGCTGGGGAATGACCAGTAAGTCTTTCAGATTATACTCAATATGGCCCAGTAAACCATGTTGAGCGCCAATTAGCTGTCTTGAGATAGTCAAATTTTTGACTGTATTGAGGATCAAAAATGCCATGTTTAGCAGGGCCTTCTTAGGTAGGACCAGGCAACTGGAAAAAGCAAAGAAACTCAAATGAGGTCTGAATACTGATACGGCGGCAGAAATAATGAGGAATTTATTGCAGGGGCTATATGCCAGCGCGCGCGTTAGCCGCAGCACCAGGCAGCTGAAAAGTCTAATGGAGAATGCCATGGCCGCTATTTTAAACTTGGCCAGTCTGGCCCGAGACGTCTTGCAGGGGGTTACAAAGCTGTTATACTTGTCAGTTTAAAAAATCAAGAATTATAAGACTTGGTATACTTATGAAAACAGCCGTTAGCTCCATGATGAAGCGCAAGAAAGACGAATCTAACATTGACCTAACGCCAATGCTGGACGTTGTATTTATTCTGTTAATTTTCTTCGTGGTAACTGCATCATTTGTAAAAGAATCTACCCTCAATATTCAGGGCCAGGATCCCAACAATAATCCTCCACCACCTTCTGAGGATATGCCACAGAATATACTAATACAGCTTGATGCTCAGGATCAGATCTTCTTCAATCAGGAGCGTATTGATATTTCAGCCGTCCGTGCCAGGGTGGCATCTCACCGCGCTGAAAATCCGGCTGCTTCTGTGGTCATTCAGCCGAACAACAATTCCACTGCCAATTCACTGGTTGTCATCATGAACGCATCCCGTGAAGCCGGTGCGAATGATATTTCTGTTATTCAGGCTCGATAACTTACTGTTTTTTTTAAAAAAGCCTGGGAAATCTTCCCGGGCTTTTTTATTTTTACCAAGGCACGATTATGGTAGTCTGTGCTCATCAATTGAGACTTTGAGGAGACGCTGATGGGAATAATGGTTATCGTGCTGGTGCTGGTCTTGATGCAGTATTCCTTCTTCGGTATCAAGGTTGGTATGGCACGGGTTAAGTACGATATACAGGCGCCCGCCATATCCGGTCACCCGGTGTTTGAGCGTTATTACCGGGTTCACCAGAATACCCTTGAGCAGTTACTGGTTTTTGTTCCGCTGTACCTGGTCTTTGCCGTCATGGCCGAAGGGCAGGGCTGGATGGGCAGTGAATTGGCCACGGCCTGTGGTGTGCTCTGGATAATCGGCCGTTTTATCTACTCCAGTGCCTATATTGAGGACCCGGCTAAAAGGGGCATGGGCTTCATGCTAAGTTTTTTGGCAACGGTACTGTTGATGATGGGCAATCTGGCGGCAGCGATTATGTCCTTGCTGGGCTGAGTTAGTGAATAAACCATGAAACGCTGGATTTCCCTTAAAGCACTGAGCGGGTCGGCAGGCGGACTACTGGCGTTGGCTGTGGTACTGGCCATCTTGCCATTTGTCCAGCTGCGTGCTGAAGATGTCCTGACCTACCGGGCAGAGGTCGTGAATGAATTTCCTCATGATCCCAATGCCTTTACGCAGGGATTGATCTACTGGCAGGGCCAGCTATACGAGGGCACCGGACAATACGGTGAATCCACCCTGCGGCGCGTCGAACTGGAAACCGGAGAATTACTGCAGCGGCGTAATCTTGACGCACGCTATTTTGGGGAGGGCATCACCATCCTGAATGACCGGGTTTATCAACTAACCTGGCGCTCCAATGTTGGTTTTGTCTATGATCTGGAAAGTTTTGAGCAGTTGGGGAGTTTTTACCTGCCGGGTGAAGGCTGGGGGATTACCCATGACGGTGAACATCTCATTGTCAGTGACGGAACGGCGAATTTACGATTTCTCGATCCGCATTCGCTTGATGAAGTCAGGCGCATTGAAGTCACTACTGAAAATGGTCCGGTGCGTAACCTCAATGAGCTAGAATATATCAACGGTGAGATCTGGGCTAATATCTGGTATCAGAACTTTCTGGTTAGAATAGATCCGCAAAGCGGCAGGGTAAACAGCATAGTGGATCTGAGTGATTTAAATCCCAATCGCCGCTCATTTGATGCTGTGCTCAATGGCATTGCCTGGGATGCAGTACAGCAGAGGCTCTTTGTGACTGGCAAGCTCTGGTCGCGTCTATATGAAATCCGGGTGCTCGATTAGACAGCTGCTGGTGCCGGCGCTATGCCTGATGCTGGCAGGCTGTGAAAGCCTTGGCTATTACAGCCAGGCTGTGCTGGGACAGTTGTCCATTCTCAGCAAGCGAGAAGATATCGAAGCCCTGATTGATGATGTGGCAACCTCGCAGCCACTGAAAGACAAGCTGACCACGATTCTGGATATTCGGCGCTTTGCTGAAACTGAACTGCTGTTGCCAGTTGATGACAATTACGCCACTTATGTTGATGTTGAGCAGCCTTTCGTTGTCTGGAATGTGTTTGCTGCACCAGAGTTTTCACTGCGGCCCCAAAGCTGGTGTTATCCCATCGCCGGCTGCGTCACCTACCGAGGTTATTTCAAAGAGGCCCGGGCCCGTCAGTACGCGTCACGATTACAGGCGCAGGGCCTGGATGTTTATGTCGGTGGCGTCAGTGCCTATTCCACACTGGGCTGGTTTTCCGATCCGGTACTCAGTACGGTCATTAACCGGGAAGATTACCGGTTGGCAGCCCTGTTGTTTCATGAGCTGGCGCATCAACAGGTTTATGTCCCCGGCGATACCGAGTTCAATGAAAGTTTTGCCACTGCGATTGAACAGGAAGGCCTGCGACGCTGGTTACGAGCTAATCAGATTAATCAAGCGCGCAGTCAGCAGATTATTGAACAGGCCCATGAAGACAGTGAACGCCGTGAAGAATTTGTTGCACTCGTGAGCCAGACGGCGACACGACTTGAAAGCCTATATGCCACTGATGATAGCCCCGAGAGCAAGCGCGAAAACAAGGCGGCTATTCTAAGTGATATGAAAAATAGTTACTCTCAACTGAAAAAACAGTGGGGCGGTTATACCGCCTATGATGGCTGGATGAGCCAGGACCTGAATAACGCCCAGTTCAGTATGGTATCAACCTATTTTAACTGGGTGCCGGCTTTTGAGCGCCTGTTGCAGGAGCAGGATAACGATTTAGCGGCTTTTTACCAGGAAGTCGCTGCCCTAGAGCAGATGGATGCCGAGCAGCGTTCAGCAGCGCTAGCAGCCAAGCTCTATTGAGCCGGTAGCTGAAAGACTTGCTGAGTCGGCAACTGTGCTAAAATACCAGCCCGATACCATGAGATTTATCCACAAGGATTCCGCATGATTATTAAACCCCGTGTACGCGGTTTTATGTGTATTACTACTCACCCCCTTGGTTGTGCTGCCAATGTAAAGCGTCAGGTGGAGTATGTGAAAAGTCATGGCGCTATCAACGATGGCCCGAAGAAGGTGCTGGTGATTGGCGCATCAACCGGTTATGGACTGGCCTCACGAATAACAGCAGCCTTTGGCAGCAATGCCGCCACACTGGGTGTCTTTTTTGAAAAGGAAGGTAGCGATCGCAAGCCCGGTTCGGCAGGCTGGTATAACTCAGCGGCATTCCATGAACTCGCCGCCGCTGAAGGCCTGTATGCCAAAAGCATCAACGGAGATGCCTTTTCCGATGAGATCAAGCAAAAGACCATTGAGACGATCAAGTATGATCTGGGACAGATAGACCTGTTGGTTTATTCCCTGGCGGCGCCGCGTCGTACCGATCCTAAAACGGGTGAGGTATATGTATCAACGCTGAAGCCGATTGGCAAAGCCATCACCCTGCGAGGGATCAATACGGATAAAAAGCTGGTTGAGGAAATGCGTGTAGAGGCTGCCAGTGAAGAGGAAATAGCTGGTACGGTTGCCGTCATGGGTGGCGAAGATTGGCAGCTGTGGATTGATGCACTGAAGTCAGCCGGCGTGCTGGCCGATGGTTTTCGTACCACCGCATACACCTACCTGGGTGCGGAACCAACCTGGGATATCTACTGGAACGGCACCATAGGTGCGGCCAAGCAGGATCTTGATAAAAAAGCCGTGGCTATTTGTGAATCACTGGCAGAGCTCAACGGTGATGCCAGAGTGTCTGTGCTCAAGGCTGTGGTCACCCAGGCCAGTTCAGCCATTCCTGTTATGCCCTTGTATCTTTCACTGCTCTTCAAGATCATGAAGGCCGAAGGCAGTCATGAAGGCTGCATTGAACAGGTTGACCTGCTGTTCCGCCAAAGTCTCTATGGCGCCCAGCCCAGGCTTGATGATGAGGGCCGCCTGAGAGCTGACTTCAAGGAACTAGAAGCGCATGTGCAGCAGAAAGTCAGTGAGCTGTGGGCGCAGGTTGAGACCGATAACATCGATACCCTGACGGATTTCGCTGGCTATCAGACAGAATTTCTGCAGCTCTTTGGCTTTGAAATTCCTGGCATCGACTATGATGCCGAGGTAGATCCACTGGTCCCTATCGCAAGCATGGTCTAAGCGGTTTCTGCAAAGAGTGTCGGGCTTTATATCCTAGGCTGAGGAAGAATGAGTTCGACTCTTTAACAGGGCTTGAAGGATCATGTTTAGCTACAGCTCTCATTTGCCAGTTTTTGCAGACGCCGGTGTAGCTCTTTTGCATCTATGTCCTCGTCTAGCCATTGTTTAGTGGCATTCATGCGGTTTTTCAGCGTTTTGATAGCAGCTTCAAAAGCCTTATTAACTAATTCTGTGCTGCCCTTTATTGCACTAGGGTCCGACAATCCCCAATGGATTTGTGGATATTGGTTAAGCCAAAATGGGCATGGCTCATGGGCTGCAGGGTCACAGACAGAGATAACAGCATCGAATTCGTGATCGTAAAACTCATCCCAACTTTTACTACGTAGCCCTTCAGTCGGAATTGACCGAGCTTTTAATGCCGATATAGTCAAGGGATGCACCTCCCCGATGGGGCTGCTACCGGCACTGAAGGCTTCAATTTTTCCTTCACCATAATAGTTGGCAATGGCTTCTGCTAGAATGCTCCGGCAGCGGTTGTGTGTGCAAATAAATAGCAGTTTCATATGCTCTTGTGGAAGTCTGTAGCAGGCGACTAATGTTTAAATTCTTATTGTCCTGCTATGGCACTGCGAAGGGCATCAATTGTCGGATCAACCTGACGGTCATTGACCCAGAATTGCGGTGTAGATAGCTCGAATCCGGCATCAAAAAAGGCATTCATCACATCGCGGGCTTTTTGCAGGGTATCATCATTGTTCAGGCAGCTGTTGAAGCTCGCGGTGTCAATCCCCGCTATCGAGGAGGCGATGATTTTCAGATTCTCTTTGGAATATTTGCCATTATTCTCCGTAGGGTCATCGCTGGCAGCAAAAATTGCATGGTGCATATCCCAGAACAATTCCTGATTCTGTGCACAATAAGCGGCCTGTGTTGCCCAGGTGGATTCGAGGCTCTGGCCATTATTAAGAAAATGCAGTGGCACGAAGATAAATCGGATTTGGTTCTGTTCAGCCAGAGTCTGCACATATTCTGCGGAACCGAACATCAGCCCGAATTGTGCTTCATAACGATCCAGCCAGGGAGGAAGATTGGTGGTCATGGCGCAGAAAGGGCACTGAAAATCAGCAAATTCAATAACCGTGACTCGCGACATCAAGGGGCCGATAGCTGGAAACAGATCTTGGTTGGCATGGATGGCACTTACATCCTGAGCATGAACTGGTGTCAGGCTGAAAAAGCCTAGAAACAGAAGCAGGGCGAAACCTTTGCGCAATGACGGAAGATAGTTTGCCTGCTTGTTATTCATACTTGATCCTTTGGCATCATTAATTACTGGAATGGGCTAAGCATAAAGCAGGCTCCTTGTCAGGGTCTACTACCCATACAGGAAATATTGATAATCCTAACTTGGATTTCTTTTATCAGGGTTATATAAGTGCACATCTCGCTGAGGGAAGGGTATGCTCATGCCAGCCTGCTCCAATGACAGTTTCATGATTTCCAGCAGTTCGGCACGTACTGTCGAATAGTCTTCGGACTTTACCCAAGGCCTGACATTGATATTTATGCTGCTGTCAGCCATTTCTGCCATGGCAACCAACGGTTCCGGATCTTTCAGAATTCGAGGGTCGGCATCAATCAACCCCAGAATGATATCTCTAGCTTGAGCAATATTGTCATCATAGCTGATGCCAACAACCAGATCGATGCGCCGTGTTCCGAGAGTATTTACGTTGGTGATGTTGCCATTAATGATAGCGGAATTTGGCACTATGATTCGTTGATTATCCGGAGAATGCAGTAGCGTGCAGAAAAGGCCTATTTCATCGACTACTCCGGCAGTACCGGCGGCATTGATAAAGTCACCAATTTTGAAGGGGCGGAATATTATAATCATGACTCCGGCTGCAAAATTACTGAGAGAGTCCTTAAGAGCCAGGCCGATTGCCAGACCTGCAGCACCGACAATGGCAAGTAGGGAGTTAATATTAATACCCACCTGGTCGATGGCTGCCAGCGAGACAGCTATCAGCAGGGCAGCATATGTCATGGTACTGAGAAAGTTGACCAGCATCGGCGCCATGCCGGACTTGGTCATTGGCTTCTTGAGAAAATCGGCGATGGTTCGTGCCAGGATTCTTCCAATAAAAAAGATGGCTGCTGCAATAATCAGGCGCACAACCCAGGGTAACACATAGTCATTAATAATGCTGATGCCTTCTTCCATGCCTAATCTCTACAATCTATATGTAATCAAGCTGTTAATATTATCGGGGCAGCACCTCGATTACCATGGCTGAAAGTAAAGACGGTCATAAGATTGTAGAGTTTTTTCCAGCCCTTACAGTTAAGCTAACACCGAATCGGCCTATGCCCGGGTTCATCAGCCAGTCATTGTGGGTGACTAAGAATCTCTGTTTCAGTCATCATTGAGCAATCCAGTGATTGCGCTAAGGTACAGGCTGGATTCGCAAGCCTGCACACGGGAGCGCAGACTTTCCAATGTGTCACCATTCTCGACCGGAACAATTTGCTGTTTGATGATGGGACCTTCATCAATACCTTCAGTCACATAATGCACCGTTGCCCCGGATTCTTTTTCACCGGCAGCGAGTACGGCTCGGTGCACATGGTCCCCGTACATGCCCCTGCCGCCGTAATTAGGTAACAGGGCAGGATGGATATTTAGAATTTTATACGGGTAAAGACGCAGCGTGGTTCGCCCAATCTTCTTCATGTAGCCGGAACATACTATGAGCTCTGTCTGTGATGCCTGCATGAGCTTAGCAATAGCAGTATCTGCTGCTTCATCATCGCCATGGGTACGACTGCTAACATGATGAACCTGAATGTTATTATCCAGACACCATTCATAAATGGCAGCATCACGATTGTTAGTGACAAGGATACCGACTTCGGCAGCAAGTTTGCCCTCATGAATGGCCCTGATAATGGCAATAGCCGAGGAGCCTCCGTGTGAGGCGAGAAAACTGATCTTCATGCAGGAATGTTAGCAGTTAAAATTAAAATTTTAGCGTAAATTCAAAGTGAATACTCTGTAATCCATACATCATATCTGAGACAGGCGTGATAGAATGAGAAAGTTTCCCATCAACAGGAATGCTAATGTCTGAAACAATCACCTCGCTGGAAGACCGAGCCAGCTATGCTGTCGGCAGGCAACTCGGCGAAAATCTGGTAAAAGAACCCTTCGAGGGTATGCAACCCGAAGCCGTGCTTGCCGGTATGGCAGATGCCCTTATGGGTAGATCGAGTCCTGTCAGTGCAGACAAGCTAAATGAAGCCATTGAAGACCTGAACCGCAAAACTCAACAAAAAATGCATAATGCTGCACAGGAACGAGCAGCGGAAGGTGAGGATTTTCTTAAAGAAAATGCTCAGCGTGAGGAAGTTGATATCACAGAAACGGGTCTGCAGTATGAGGTGCTGGAGGAAGGTGAGGGAGAGCCACCTGTCCTATCTTCGCGGGTCAAGGTTCATTATCATGGGACCTTGATTGATGGCACTGTATTTGACTCGTCAGTTGATCGTGGTGAGCCAATTGATTTTCCGGTCTCCGGCGTGATTCCCGGCTGGACTGAAGCCCTCCAGATGATGAGCCCAGGAGCCAAATATAAGCTGTATATTCCGTATCAGCTGGCCTATGGTGAGCGGGGAGCTGGTGAAGCGATCCCGCCCTATACCACACTGATTTTTGACGTTGAATTATTGGAAATTTTATAAGCGTTTATGGCAATACTAAAACCGTTCCGGGGTATTCGTCCTGGTAGGGAGCAGGCGTACAAAGTTGCTGCACCCCCCTATGATGTCCTGAGCAGTGATGAAGCCAGGGTCATGGCGCAGGGCAATCCCATCAGTTTTTTACATGTGAACAAGCCGGAAATTGATCTGGATCCGGCTATTGATGTGCATGATGATCGTGTTTATCAGCAAGGCGCCGATAACCTGCAGTCTTTTATTGTCAAGGGCATACTCAGGCAGGATTCAAAACCGCATTTTTATGTCTACCGGCAGCACATGGGTGCGCACATGCAGACCGGCCTGGTGGCCGTTGCCTCGGTGGAGGAGTATGAGCAGAACCTTATCAAGAAACATGAATTTACCCGCCCCGAAAAGGAAGATGACCGAGTCAAGCACATGGATGTCGTAAATGCACAGGTGGGGCCGGTGTTTCTGACTTATGAAGCTCGTAGTGGCATAGACAACATGATAGATGAGATAACTAGTCAGAAGCCTGAGTATGATTTCACTCTCGATGACGGTATACGCCATGTGTTCTGGCTGGTGGACGATGCCGAGAGGAACAGTGCTATAGAACATGCTTTTGCAGAAATTCCCTGTCTCTATGTTGCCGATGGGCATCATCGCTCGGCAGCTGCCACTCGCGTCAAGCAGATGCGTCAGCGGGCCAATACCTCGCACAACGGTCAGGAAGCTTATAACTTTTTTCTGGTGGTGGTGTTTCCTCATGATCAGATGCAGATTTTGGATTACAACCGAGTAGTGACAGATCTGCATGGCTTGAGTGAAGAGACCTTCATTGGATTGCTGGAGTCAAAATTTCACCTTAGCCGTGAAGTTAGTCCCGTCAAGCCAGCTGCCATGCATGAATTCGGAATGTACATGGATGGGCAGTGGTATTGCCTACGGGTACGTGAAGGACTGGTCGATGAAAATGATCCAGTTGCCCGTTTGGATGTGTCGGTACTACAGGATAATCTGCTTAGTCCGATTTTGGGTATCGAAAATCCCCGGGTTGACAAGCGCATTGATTTTATCGGGGGTATTCGCGGCATGGCAGAGCTGGAAAGGCGAGTCGATAACGGTGAATTTAAGGTGGCTTTTTCCTGTTATCCCACCTCTATTGAGCATTTGATTGCCATTGCTGATGCCGGTGAGGTCATGCCGCCAAAATCCACCTGGTTTGAACCCAAGCTACGCAGTGGTCTGGTGATTCATTCACTGAATGAATCTTAATTGCAGGGACGTATGCCGGGCAGAGAAATAGGTGCCTGGCTCCTGACCAGGTCCAGAAAATTTTCCTGCCAGGGATCAGCGTTTTCGCGCGTTGCCGCATAAAGCCGACACCATAAACCATCGTTACCAAGTGGCACAGTCTTGATATAACCCTGCCCAGCTTCTCGCTGTATGGACCAGGTCGGCAGCATGCTCAAACCACGGCCGCTAGCAGTTAATTGAACAATTGCCAGAGTCAGTTCAGCAGTTCGCCTAGCTCGCGGACTGATACCGGCTGGGCGCAGGAAGTGACGGATGCCATCCAGCATATTGTCATCGACCGGGTAATGGATCAGGGTTTCCTCGACAAAATCTTCAGGCTCCATGTAAGGTCGGCTGGCCAGCGGATGGTTGGGCGAACAGCAACCGACCATTTCAAAATCAAACAGGGGGTGATACACCACACCTTCACGCTGATCAGGTTCGGTATGAACGGCTAGGTCAGCCTCATCTAGCAATAGCAGAGAGACGGGGTCTGGCGTCAGTCCGGAAACCAGATCCTGCTCAACTTCGGGCCACTGATCACGGAACTTGTCCATGCTGGGCATCAGCCAGTCGAAACAGCTGTGGCATTCAATGGCAATACGCAGGCGGCCAACAGACCCGGCGGCAATGCGTGAAATATCCCGCTCTGCAGAATCAATCAGCGGCAGGGTATAGCGCGCCAAGTTGAGAAGACGCTCACCTGCGGGGGTAAAACGGATGGGGTTGCTCTTACGTTCAAACAAGCTGGTCGCATAGTGATCTTCCAGCTGCTTGATCTGTTGCGAGAGGGCTGACTGGGTGACATGGATGTGTTGTGCCGTTCGAGACAGGGTACCAGTGTCGGCCAGAGTCTGCAGCAGGCGTAAATGGCGGATTTCAAGGGGTGAACGCATAATAAGAATAATTAATGATATTTATAAAATAATATAAATTGAACTTATAAATAACTTCAGGGATGATAGCAACTATTTTTATTCAGGCATGATTAGCTAATGAGTTTTATTGATAGGCCAGAGGAAGTCTCCGTTTCCTTTGAATTTTTTCCACCCGCGGACTTGAATAAGGCGGATAACTTCTGGGCCTCCGTGGACGATCTGTCCAAGTTGAAACCGGAATTTATTTCACTGACCTATGGAGCCGGAGGTTCCAGCCGTGAGCGCAGCCTAGCCATTCTGGAAAGATTGTTGAACCAAACCGGCCTGACGCCGGTTGCCCACCTGACCTGTGTTGCCGTTAGCAAGGCAGAAGCCGATGAGATGGCGCGACAGTTTTATGAACTGGGAGTTCGCCGCCTTGTCGTACTCAGGGGTGATCCACCCGGTGATAAAAAAAGCTTTAACCCGCATCCACAAGGCTATGCCAATGCCACGGAATTTGTCAGAGGCTTGAGTAAGGTGGCTGATTTTGACATCAGCGTGGCTGCCTATCCGGAAAAGCATCCGGAATCATCAAGTCTTGATCAGGACATCGAAGCTCTTAAACAGAAGGTCGATGCCGGGGCTAAACGTGCCATCACCCAGTTCTTTTTTGATGCCGATGTGTATCTACGCTTTGGGGAAAAGGCCCGGGCGGCCGGTATCAACATCGCCATCATTCCGGGACTGCTGCCAATCGTTAATTGCT
>JAYQVM010000046.1:0-12436 GCA_038148435.1 Gammaproteobacteria bacterium
GTTTTTAATTTGCTGCGCTTCGTCCAGGCTCTTACCTTTAACCCACTCGGTTACCAGCGAGCTGGACGCACTCGCGCTACCACAACCATAGGTTTTGAACTTGGCGTCTTCGATGATGCCTTGCTCGTTTACCTTGATTTGCAGTTTCATCACGTCGCCACAAGCCGGTGCACCCACCATACCGGTAGCAACACCTGCGTCGTCTTTGTCAAAAGAACCAACGTTACGCGGGTTCTCGTAGTGGTCGATCACTTTATTACTGTATGCCATGATAGTTACCTCTTATGCAGCCAGCGCGCTTAGTGCGCAACCCAGGCTACAGTGTTTAAATCGATACCGTCTTTGTACATGTCCCACAGTGGTGACATTGCACGTAATTTTTCAATCGCCTGATGCACAATCTTAATGGTGTGGTCGATTTGCTCTTCTGTCGTGAAGCGACCGATGCTGAAACGGATAGAGCTGTGCGCCAGTTCATCACTCATGCCCAGGGCGCGCAGTACATAAGACGGCTCCAGGCTGGCTGAAGTACAGGCTGAACCAGATGAAACTGCCAGATCCTTAAGTGCCATAATCAGCGACTCGCCCTCTACGTAATTGAAACTCACGTTGAGATTCCCGGGTACACGCTGGTCGATGTCACCATTGATATAGATCTCTTCCATATCGGCCAGACCCCTTAAAAATCGCTCCCTTAATGCTATGGTCCGCTTTGCTTCTTCATACATTTCTTGTTTGGCAATTCGGTAGGCCTCACCCATGCCGACAATCTGGTGTGTCGCCAGCGTACCTGAACGCATGCCACGCTCATGTCCACCACCATGCATCTGTGCTTCCAGCCTGACCCGTGGCTTACGGCACACAAATAGCGCTCCAATTCCTTTGGGACCATAGACTTTATGAGCCGTCAGCGACATCAGGTCCACCTTCATGCGCTCGAGGTCTATATCGATTTTGCCGACACTTTGAGCAGCATCGACATGGAACAGCACTTTTTTCTCCCGGGTGATTTCACCGATAGCGGCTATGTCATTGATGACGCCAATTTCATTGTTCACATGCATCAGCGAGACAAGAATAGTATCTTCGCGGATCGCATTGGCCACATCTTTGGGATAAATTCTGCCTTTGAAATCGGGATCTAGGTAGGTAACCTCGAAACCTTCACGCTCCAGTTGCCGGCAGCTGTCTAGCACGGCTTTGTGTTCGATTTTGGAAGTGATGATGTGCTTACCTTTGCTCTGGTAAAAATGGGCCACCCCTTTGAGAGCCAGGTTATTGGACTCCGTTGCACCGGAGGTCCAGACAATTTCTCGTGGATCGCAGTGGATCATGTCAGCTACGTGCTGACGGGCTTCTTCCACAGCCTCTTCCGCTTTCCAGCCGAACAAGTGTGAACGGGATGCTGGGTTACCGAAATTGCCTTCCTGTGTCAGGCAATGCATCATCGCTTCGGCGACCCTCGGGTCAACCGGAGTAGTCGCAGAATAATCCATGTATATTGGTGCTCGCATAATTCCTTACTTTTGTTGTCGCTTATGTAGTATCTAACCGGCCAGCAATTATCTCTTAATTAGAGCTGCTGGCAATTCTTTCCAAACCGCCATCCAGAGTCAGAAGGTAGCGGCGTTGCTGGTCCTGGGCAATTTGAGAAATCTCACGCTTTTCGACAAGATCGGCTAGCGTGATATTGCTGAGAAAACCATATATCTGCTCGCTGAGATCCTGCCATAAGTGGTGCGTCAAGCAGGTAGCACCTTTGTGACAGTTTCCACTACCCTTGCATTTCGTGGTATCTAGCGATTCACTGACCGCATCGATGATTTCGGCCACATCAATTTCATTTTCTTTACGGCTGAGCAAATATCCACCACCTGGGCCACGCACGCTGCTGACCAATGAATGCTTGCGTAGTTTGGAAAAAAGCTGTTCCAGATAGGATAGCGAAATATCCTGTCTCTGCGAAATATCATTCAGGCTAACCGGTCCTTTGCTTACATTGATGCTCAAATCAAGCATTGCGGTCACTGCATAGCGGCCTTTTGTCGTTAAGCGCATAGCTGTTTTAATCCTGATTAATTTAGTAGGGTATTATCTAAAAACCTAGTTTTTTAGTCAAGTACTCCCTGTTGCAAGTTTATAGCTATTTATTTTTTTTCAGAATTTTCCGGCTTTCCGTGACAATTCCATGCAGGATGTTGATTTCCATCTTATCTAATCTGACTCGGCTATACAGGCGCCGTAGACGCGGCATCAGGTGGCGGGGATTTTCGGGATCATGAAAATCAATCTGAATCAGCAACTCTTCAAGGTGCGCCAGATAACGTTCCACTTCGGCAACCGTGGCCATTTCTTTGTCCCAAGCTTGCTCCAAGTTCTGGCCGGATTGTTCCTGCCGATATTTAACCTGATAGATTTCATGACACAGTACCATCGCAGCAGCAGCCAGATTCAAGGAACTGTATTCCGGATTGGCTGGAATTTGCACATGAAAGTGACAAAGCTGCAACTCTTCATTGCTCAGACCGCGGTCCTCACGACCAAACACCAGGGCAACCTGCTGGCTTCGACCCTCGTTAAACAACTTTTGAGCACATTCACCAGGCTCCAGCACAGGCCAGGGAATACGACGGGAACGGGCACTGGTACCTATCACCAACGAGCAGTCCGCAATGGCTTCTCTCAGGTTTTCACAAACCACGGCATTATCCAAGATATCTAGGGCTGAGGATGCACGCCCGACTGCTACCCCGGAGGGATAATCCTTTGGCGATACCAAGTAGAGCTGTGACAGCCCCATATTTTTCATGGCACGGGCGGTAGCGCCGATATTGCCAGGATGGGAGGTATTTACCAAAACGAGTCGAATATTGTCGAGCTGATAGGTCATGAGCTTTTGCCTGTCCTAGTCTTCACTTGAACTCCTAATTTAGCTGTCAGAATAAAAATCGGGCATCTTAGCAGAAAGCGGTAGGCTCTGATATCATAGCGCCCGGCTCAACCTTCACATTCTCAGGGCAAATTCACATGCATGGAATCGTCAATATCGCCTTGCGCGCCGCTCGCGAAGCGTCGGATATTATTCTTGATGCAATTGACCGACTGGATCGTGTCAAAATTTTTGAAAAGGGTAAAAATGACTTTGTTACTGACATTGACCGAGACGTTGAGAACTTGTTGATTGAAAGTATTCGAAAAGCCTATCCCTCACATGGGTTTTTGGGTGAAGAGTCAGGTCTGCAGGATGGAGAGGATTCACAAAGCCTCTGGATCATTGATCCCATTGATGGTACACGCAACTTCATGCGTGGCTTTCCGCATTTTTGTATCTCCATGGCCTGTTTAAAAAACAACAAATTACAGCATGCCATTATCGTGGATCCTGTCCGCCGTGAGGAATTTACTGCCAACAGGGGTGAAGGAGCCCAGTTAAATGGGAAGAAGATTCGCTGCAACGCTTCGGCAACATTAGAAAACTCAGTAGTCAGTCTTTCATTCTCAGCCGAGCGTTTCGACAATGCTCTTGCCCTGCAAAAAAATCTTAAGGACAAAGTGGCCGGCCTGCGTTTCACCGGCTCCGCAGCCCTGGATCTAGCTTATACAGCCTGTGGCCGGCTCAATGCCGGCTGGATGTCAGGCATTCAGCAATGGGATGTGGCTGCTGGAATCTTAATTCTGCAGGAGGCCGGCGGCCTGATCAGTGATCACCAAGGC
The DNA here is from genome assembly GCA_038148435.1 of Gammaproteobacteria bacterium. Lineage (GTDB taxonomy): Bacteria > Pseudomonadota > Gammaproteobacteria > Pseudomonadales > Pseudohongiellaceae > UBA5109. Next base: position 3,715 of record JAYQVM010000046.1, read on the forward strand.
AATCCGGATTGTCTTTATAGCGACAAGCTGGTCTTCGCCAACAGCAAAACCTTGAAGTCATTGCTGCCATTAATCAACAAAGTGCGCTGACATTACCCCGCTGATTGATATTTTTCATATTTATCGTTAGGAAAAGCACTTATATAGGTCGCATAAGACGTAATGGCCCTATCTAAAAATCTTCAATCCTCAGGGTATAGCATCGAGTTCGGCATTATTCTTCTGGGCGGGAATCAGATCTTCTTTGCTGATATTCATGTAAAGAAGGACATTTGCAGCCACATAGATGGACGAGTAGGTACCAATCACGATGCCAGCCGTCAATGCCGTCGCAAAACCCTTGATCATTTCACCACCAACCAGTAGCAGTGCGATAAGTACTAGCAATGTTGTCAGTGAGGTAATCAACGTACGGCTGAAAGTCTGCGTGATTGAAATATTGATGGACTCAAGAGGTTCTGTTGCGCGCAGCATACGAAAATTCTCACGGATCCTGTCAGAAACCACAATGGTATCATTTAGCGAGTAACCAATAACCGCCAGCACAGCTGCCAGTACTGTAAGGTCAAAGTCGTATCCCATCACCGAGAAGAAACCAAGCACGATGATCACGTCATGCGCCAAAGCGACAACTGCTCCCACCGCAAATTTAAACTGAAAGCGCAATGAAATGTAGATCATGATCATTATGAGGGCAACCAGCATACCTAGGCCGCCCTGATCTCTTAATTCATCACCCACCTGGGAACCAATATACTCCGAGCGCAGCAACTGGACATTTTGGCCAGCATTTTCAATTAGCACCTGGAATACTCGGTCACCGGCCTGATCTGACTCTTCCAGCAGTAGCTCTTCTTCCTGCACATCCTGAATCCTAATGACCACATCCTGATTACTGCCGAAAAATACCACTTCATAATTTTCATAACCGGCCTGCTGCAGTGAATTGCGAATTTCGTCCAGGTCAGGTTCCTGGTCGTAAAAAACCTCGACCTGTACCCCTCCGGTAAAGTCCAGACCGAAACGCATACCGTTGACAAAAAATGACGCAATCGACACAAGAAGGAGTACGGCCGAAAAGGCAAGCGCTATTTTGCGTTTCCCCATAAAATCGATAGTGCTCTGGAATTCAACCACGTCTATTCTCCACCTTATCTGGCTGTCGCTTTCATGCCCGGCAACTTGATGCCGATGGATATCTTATTGACACGCCTTCCACCATAGATCAGGTTTACAATGGCGCGGGTCAGTACAATGGCCGTGAACATGGAGGTAAGAATACCGATGGACAGAGTTACCGCAAAGCCTCTAACAGCGCCGGTACCAATGGCATAAAGGATGATAGCAACCAGCAGGGTCGTGACATTGGCATCCAGGATAGTAACAAAGGCACGGCTATAACCGGCATCGATGGCTTTTTGAATACTTGTACCACTTGTGAGCTCTTCGCGTATACGCGCAAAAATCAGAACATTGGCATCAACGGCCATCCCCACCGTCAGCACAATACCTGCTATACCCGGCAGAGTCAGTGTAGCCCCGATTATGGACATCAGGGCAACCAGCAGAAGCAGATTAATGCCCAGCGCCACATTGGCAATGAGTCCAAACAGACGGTAATAGACCAGCATGAACAACAAGACCACCCCCATACCAATCTGTACTGAAAGCAGACCACGATCAATATTGTCTTGTCCTAGACTCGGTCCGATAGTACTCTCTTCGAGGAAGTACATGGGTGCAGCTAGAGCGCCGGAGCGAATCAGCAAGGCTAGGTCATTGGCCTCATTACCCATCAGCCCGGTAATCCTGAACTGGCGTCCCAGGGCAGCCTGAATGACCGGCGCACTTATCACTCTTACTTCTTCAAAGGGTTCCGAGCGGGATTCAATCTCACCACTTGGCAACAGTTCTGTAATCGTGCGTACCTTAGTTTCGCTGAGCAGGATGGCCATCTGCCGGCCAATATTCCCACGCGTGGCCTCATTCATCTGGCGAGCACCTGCCGCATCTAACGTTATGTTGACCTGCGGCAGTGTGGTTTGTGGATCAAAAGAGGACTGTGCCTGTGTTACGCTGTCCCCGCTGACGATAATGTCATTTTCCAGCGGTAGCATAATGCCTTCGTAAGGGTAATCGGTCGTAGTACCAGCAGCTGCCCCGGCTTCTGCAACCAAATGAAAGCGCAGAGTAGCGACCGTTGAAATAATATCCTTGGCTCGGGTGGTATCCTGAATACCAGGCAATTCAACAATTATACGGTCCTGCCCCATTCGCTGAACCTTAGGTTCCTTAACACCAAGTGCATCGACACGAGTACGCAGCGTAGATAGGTTCTGCTGGACGGCATAGTCTTGCAACAAGAGTAGACTAACCTCGGTCGGCTGATAGTAAAGCACGAAATCTTCACCTACCTCGTCATTTCGAGCGACCAGATCGGGGAATTCATCCTGAATAAGTTCATTGGCCTGACGGCGGGTTTCAGCATCGGTGAAACGGATAATAATACGATTCTGCTCATCGACTTCCACCGGTGGCCGATAGCGCAGACGCTCTTCGCGTAACAAGGAACGCATGATAGCAGTTGAATCATTCAACTGATTGGCCACTGCCTGCTGCATATCCACTTCCATCAGAAAGTGCACACCACCGCTGAGATCCAGGCCATAGCTCATCGGACTGGCTGCCAGTGCAGAGAGCCAATCCGGCGTGTTGGCGGCCATGTTCTGCGCTACGATGTATTCATCGGGCAATGAAAGTTGCACAATATCTTGTGCTCTGCTCTGGCCATTCTGGTCCTGCAGCCGAATCAGACCGATACCGTTATCAAGCTCGGCGGAAAGATAGGCGATGCCGTCAGTTCTCAAGGCAACCGTGGCGGTATCGAGAGCACTCTGGTCTATCAAGCCACTATCATGAGATATCTGTATGGCAGGATCCGGCGGGTAGAAATTCGGTGCCGCATACAAGAACGAAATCACGACGATACAGACGATCAATACGTTCTTCCAGAGAGGGTATTTATTTAGCATCTTGCTTCCACCAACCAAGTGGTTCTGGTTATTTCCCCTGTCCGATAGACTTTATAGTTCCTTTTGGCAACACTGCTGAAACCGAGGATTTTTGCATTTTCAATTCCACATTATCGGTCACTGCAATGGCAATATAATGCTCATCAACCGTTGTCACCTTGCCCAGTATACCGCCAGCCGTCATTACTTCATCACCCTTGGCAAGCTGTTCCACCAGGGCCTTGTGCTCTTTTGCCCGCTTGGATTGTGGACGAATCAGCATGAAATAAAAGATGAGAATGAAACCTCCCAGAAAAATAAAAGAAGTCCAAGGACTTTGCTGAGCCGGAGCTCCGCCGGCGGTCTGAGCGTATGCAGAATTGATTAAAAAATTCATCATGTAAGCCTTCTATTGCAAGTTATCTTCCTGCCCGCCCTGTGCAGCATGGAAGCTGTTTCTAAAGGCGGCCAATGTACCCTGTTCTATGGCACGGCGCAAATCTGCCATTAGTGTCTGATAATAATGCAGGTTATGGATGGTATTAAGCTGCGCTCCCAGCATCTCCCGGCATTTATCCATATGGTGTAAGTATGCCCGGGAAAAGTTTTTACAAGTGTAGCAGTCACAACTTTTATCCAGCGGATCTAGGTCATCCCGAAAACGGGCATTACGCAATTTCAGCACCCCTTCGGAGGTGAATATATGGGCATTACGGGCATTGCGGGTAGGCATGACACAGTCAAACATGTCAATCCCGCGCCACACGGCCTCCACCAGATCTGCCGGCGTGCCGACCCCCATCAGGTAACGCGGCCTCTCTAAGGGCATTTGCGAGGCAATAGCATCGAGCACATTGAACATTTCATGCTTTGGCTCGCCAACCGATAGGCCGCCAATCGCATAGCCATCAAAGCCAATATTCACCAGAGCGGCCAGGGATGATTTTCGCAGTTTTGGATACATGCCTCCCTGAATGATCCCAAACAGTGCACCAGCATGCCCGACGTGGGCTTCCTTACAGCGTATAGCCCAGCGCATGGATAATTCCATAGATTTCTGCGCCACGGCTTCAGTAGCCGGGTATGGTGTGCATTCATCAAAGACCATGACAATATCCGAACCCAGAGTATGCTGGACCTGAATAGCTTTTTCCGGACTCAAAAATACCTTGTCACCATCAATCGGTGAGCGAAATTCTACTCCCGCTTCCGTAATCTTACGCATCTTGCCCAGGCTAAAGACCTGAAAACCTCCTGAATCAGTAAGTATCGGCTTCTCCCAGGCCATGAAGTCATGCAGATCACCATGCTTGCTGATGACCTCTGTACCCGGACGCAGCATCAGATGAAAGGTATTGCCAAGGATGATTTCTGCTCCACTTTCGGCAATCTGAGAGGGGAGCATGCCCTTGACTGTGCCATAGGTGCCCACCGGCATAAAGGCCGGCGTCTGCACCTTGCCACGCGGAAAGCTTAACTCCCCGCGCCGTGCTTCACCGTCTGTTGTTGATACCTTGAATTCCACTTTCTTTTATTACCTACAAAAGAAAAAAGGAAGTGTGAGGGTGAAAACTTCACCTCTAGCACTTCCTTTTAATTCATCCATCTGAACTATCCAGCGCTTTGTGGATTTGCTTTCAGGCGAAGCATTTATGCACGCAGAAAAAGAGTGTATAGATTAATACATCACCAACGGAGCTCATAAATAACGACTCATGGCAGCAAACCCCCTAACATCTGAAATATTAAGGTAGAAGGTGGGAGACTCCGTCTCTTTCTTCTGCCAACTCCTGTTCTGTCTTCTTCATCAGGTTTTGCGAGAACTCATTAATAACCAATCCTTGCACGATTTTGTATTCACCGTTTTCACAGGTCACCGGGAACGAGTAGATCAGGCCTTTTTCAATACCATAGCTTCCATCGCTAGGAATACCCATACTGACGATTTTGCCATTGGTGCCCAGAGCCCAGTCGCGCATGTGCTCAATGGCTGCATTGGCAGCGGAAGCTGCACTGGAAAGGCCACGCGCTTTGATGATAGCGGCGCCACGCTGCTGAACCGTCGGAATAAAGTCACTGACCACCCAGTCGTGATCGACCAACTCGGTGGCGGCATTACCGTCTACCTTGCAGTGATGAATATCGGGATACTGCGTGGCGCTGTGGTTCCCCCAGATAATCATGCCTTCAACATCCGTAGTGTGCTTTGCGGTTTTCTGCGCCAGCTGCGCCATAGCGCGGTTATGATCGAGACGAGTCATCGCGGTAAATTGACCGGGATCCAGATCAGGCGCATTGCGATAGGCGATAAGCGCATTAGTATTGGCCGGGTTACCCACCACGATGACTTTAACATCTCGGCTGGCATTGTTATTGATGGCCTTGCCCTGTAAAGAAAAAATCGCTGCATTGGCTTCCAACAGGTCTTTTCGTTCCATGCCGGGTCCGCGGGGACGGGCCCCAACCAGCAGGCAGTAATCGGCATCTTTGAAAGCGACATTAGGGTCATCTGTCTGCACGATGCCCTGCACCAGCGGGAAGGCACAGTCGTCTATTTCCATGGCGGTGCCTTTTAAGGCTTCCAGTGCCGGGGTAATTTCCAACAACTGGAGGATAACAGGCTGATCCGGACCCAACATGGCGCCGGAGGCGATTCTGAATAAGAGTGAATAACTGATTTGTCCTGCAGCACCGGTGACTGCAACCCTAACAGGTGATTTCATGGATTTGGATCCCTTTGCGTTGTAATTAAAAACTGTCTTTTCAGAGACCGCCTGACGAGGCCCTGGCGGTGCGAGCGCGCAATTATAGCAAAGATTATGAGCTAATTTCACTGCCGATGACGGCAGGTAAATCCAGCACTATTGACTATTAACTTATCTACCTTCAGCCTGCTCCAGCTGCCTATCAAGGGGCATAGTTGGATAAAATCTAAAACTGCTAGAACCTGCCGCTGATACTGATGCGCGCATTGAAAGGTGCGCCAACGGTGACCTGATGGGTACTGTGCGCATTGGGGAAATACTGTTTATCCCCCAAATTTTCCAGATGGAGCTGCACTCTCAGACTCTCAGAAAAATCATAAAACACCCCAGCGTCTGTGCGAGTAAAAGCTGGCAGCGAAGCCGTATTTCCATTATTGATATAGCTTTCATCCTGATAGGTCACGCCCAGTGACAAGCCCAGAGAGTTGTTGATCTGATAAAGTATCCACACTGAAAACATGTCCTGGGGTAATTCCGTCGGCCGCAAACCGCTTGGACCAAAGCGATCTACCTGCTCACCATCCAGATAACTATAGGCGGTGGATACAAGCAGACGATCCATCAATTGCCCCTGCAGCTGCAACTCAAGTCCGTTTATTTCAGAATCAATGATATCTAAGGTAGACGGATCAGTGTCGGCGACCTGAGGCGAGCTTTGCCGAATCTCAAATACAGCTGCTGTTAGGCTCACCCCCAGAGTGAAATCCCATTTCAACCCGACTTCTAGATTCTCATAGGTATCCGGATCCAGCTGATTATTGTTGCCATTGATGTCTTCATATTGTTCCCCGCTGCGCGGTAAAAAGGATTCGCTATAACTCGCATAAAGCGAGATGTTTTCAATCGGTTTTAGGACCAGCCCCAGTCGTGGGGTCACTTTTTCATCTGTCCGACTTCGGTTTTCAGCGGCAACAACATTGAAAACATCAATGTCAAAGCTGTCAAAGCGGGCGCCGAGAACAAAATCCAGCTTTTCGCTGATCTCGATCTCATCTTGAAGATAGAGCGAGTTCACCCCGATATTTACCCGGGTGTCATCATTGATATCGGTGCTAAAATCGTTACGCGCGACGAGGCCGGCTGAATTAAGCCCCACACCACCACTCAGTGACAAAGGCCGAGATATGCTGAACACTTCATTGTCATCGAGGGTTGTGCTCCAGAACGAATTGAAGCGATCCTGATTTGATGCGGTATCGATATTTTCAGCACCCGCAATCAGTGTGTGTCTGAATCCTACCGCACTAAATTCACGAATCAGATTACCAGAGAAAATCAGGTTCTTACGCTCAGTGGTGTCAATATAGCCATCCAGCGTGACCTTATCTGATGTGGAGGCCTGGTCAAAGGCGGAGACATAAAAATTCTGGTAGAGCTTGTCATAGACACCATAAAACAGGCTGACATTACCTTTCATCGTTTCTGAAAAATCATGTTGAACAATAGCACGAAGCAGATGTGCTTTTAGTTCATTATGGTTGAGATCCGGATCGGCAAACACAATATCGCTGAATGCTGCAATTGGGCGTCCATTCGAGCCGGTCGGGATACCACGATCAATAAAACGTTGGTGATCGGCGTATTCATAGGAAAGGTCAATTCTTGTATCCGGATCCATCATAAAACGGTACGTCGGATTTAGACCTATGCGTTCACCGTTATAAAAATCACGCTGGTTATTCAGACTTTCATAAAATGCGTTAAATCTGAGTGCTGAATCACCCCCCAGGGACTGATTTGTATCCAACTGCAGGCTATACTCACCAAAGCTGTCAGTCCCTGCCTGATAATCCGTGAAATTTTCACCGACCACTCCTTTCTTGCTTACCCGATTCAGAATACCTCCTGTTCCACCACGCCCGAACAGCAGAGCATTTGGACCGCGAATAATTTCAACCTGCTCTAGGTTATATAGCGAACGATAGTACTGCACATCATCACGGGCACCATCCAGATAGAAGTCAGCAGTCGACCGCACTCCCCGAATCACAAGCGCATCCCGATGGCCCTCACCCTGAGACATACTAACGCCCGGTGTATAAGAGATAATGTCTCCGATCGCAGTAAAGCCCTGCAGACGCATCTGTTCCGCTGTCACAATAGAGAGGCTTTGTGGGGAATCAATCAGTGGTGTTGGGGTTCTCAAGGCATTGACCTGGTTAGAATAAAGGTAACGATCTCTGACAATGATCTCAGAAATAGAATTTGCCCCAGCAGATTGTGCTGATGCCAGGTGCGAAGTCACAAGTAGGTAGAGGGCCGTCATATAATAGATTAGGCTTGAGTAACTACGCATTTACAGAATAACTCGGGGTTATAAAGGGATAAGCAAGTCTATTTTATATCTAAATGAGAATCAATATCATTACTATTAATATTTGTATGTGTTAATGGCAGGAACGTGCTATTCATATGAAGTCACCAGCTACCTCGTCAAAAACTGACTTCCCGACTGCGAGTCTGCTAAAATAAATGGTGTCTTTACTAGGACTTTTATACTTTCACTCGCGGATGCCTTCATGCGCAAAACCAAAATCATTTGCACACTCGGCCCAGCTACCAGCAACTACGAAACTCTTCAGGAAATGCATGATGCCGGTATGGACATTATTCGTCTGAATATGTCGCATGCCCCCCACAGCTGGGTAGACCGCATGATCGGCCATATTGTTGAGCTCAACAAACATAGCGCCTTTCCAGTAGGTATCCTGCTGGATACACAGGGTCCGGAAATTCGTACCGGCGTACTGGAAAACGATCTGGATCTGAAAGCCGGTGACGAAATCACCATCACGGTTCGCGATAACGTCGATGTGGAGGAATCCTCAATCCGCATCAATTATGATGAACTGATTGAAACCATGAATGTCGGTGACAAAATCACGGTGGATAATGGACTGATCTATCTGAAGGTGCTGGAAAAATACAGTCACCGGCTACGTGGCG
>JAYQVM010000047.1:0-12240 GCA_038148435.1 Gammaproteobacteria bacterium
GCATTGACCGGGCTTTTTATTGGGCTTTGCCTTATAGTTTTTTCTAGTTTATCAGCTCCAAATGCAGAATTCTGGGTAATTCGGCAAGACATAAGCTGCGCATTGCCGGGACAGGAACGACCTCATTTGTATATACCGGGTATTTGTAAACTCTTGCCTGATGGAAAATCTTACCTCGCATTGCTTTCCGGCAGGCACTGGTGCAGGATATTGTTCAGTGAAGTAAGCTTATAATAAAAATAATGTAATAACACCATCACAGGAGCCTGATAATGATAAAAACATCCCTGATCAGACTGGCCCTTGGCTTTATTCTGATCCTGGCTATACCACTGCGCGGTATGGGCCAGGCCATTGAATCGGTCGAACCCTTCAAAGTGGGGACCTTTGCCATCGATAACATGCCCTTTGTCGGGCTAGTGGTGCGCAATGATTCCCTTATTGTTGATGTTCAGAGTGCCAATCGTGCCTTGCAGCTACAATCTAGATACAGTGAACTGACCATCCCCGACAACATGCTAGGCTTCATCGAACAGTATGAATATGGGCTGAAGTTTCGGGTCTATGAGCTAATGAACTGGCTGGTAGCTGAAGAGTTACTGGAAGGCGACTTGTCCTCCTACGTTATTCCGGTGGGGGATGTCGATATTCTGGCACCAATCCAATATCCTAGCAAAATCATGAATGCAGCCGTCAACTTCTATACCCATGCCTGTGAAGGCTGCTCGGAGGCTGAACTGGCTGAAATGACACGCCAGCGTCAGGAAAACCGTGGTGTGCCTTACCTCTTCCTCAAACCCACCCGTGGCGTGGTTATTGGTGATGGCGATGATATCATCATGCCTTATGGACGGGATGAAATTGAGTTTGAAGTCGAAATGGCCATCGTCTTCGGCAAAAGCGGCAAATACATATCTGCCAGTCGCGCCTATGATCATGTCTTTGGTTACACGGTTGCCATGGATATCTCTGACCGGGGTGGCCGACCACCCGGCGGTTATGGCCTGGAATCCGACTGGTTCGTCAGCAAGGGTCACGATACCTTTGCTCCGCAGGGTCCATGGATAGTTCCCAAGGAATTCTATGGCGATCCGATGCAGCGCCTGCATCAGATCACCGTGATTGATGGAGTAACTGTCCAGGAGGCTCAGGCTGGGGACATGATCCACAATATTCCAGAATTGATCGAATATGCTTCTTCTCTCATCACCGTCTTTCCGGGTGATGTGCTGCAAAGCGGGACCTCGGGGGGGACTGGTGCTGGACGAGTACAGCGTGCCACCGGCTCGGGTTTCCTAGTTGACGGTGAAACCATTGAAGCCAGCATTGAAGGTATTGGCACCCTACGGCACAGTGTCAGGGCCGAGCAAAGTGTGCCTTCTGATCTTTCCGGTTCGCAGTTACCGCCGACCAGAACCTATCGGGACAGGTAAGTAGTTTTTATAATCGGTGTCTGAGTAAATTATGAATTTACACAGACACCAAAACTAATAAGCCGGCATAAGCCGGCTTTTTTTCTTAAGAAAACTCATTCCGGCTTACCCGGTACACGAATATCCAGCACCATGGCCTTGACATCCACTGGTGGTTCAGCTGTGAAACGGCAAACCGTGATTGCCACGACGAAGTTCAGCAACATCCCTAAGGTCCCTATGCCCTCTGGCGAAATACCCAGCCACCAGTTAGCAGTATTATCAGCAGCTGGGTTGATAAACTTGAAATATACAATATACGTGGCTGTAAACACTATGCCTGCAATCATGCCCGAAACCGCTCCTTCGCGGTTCATACGGGTGGAAAAAATTCCCAGCACGATGGCCGGAAAAAAAGAGGACGCTGCCAGACCAAAGGCAAAAGCTACCACCTGGGCAACAAATCCCGGCGGATTGATACCGAAATAACCAGCGACACAGACAGCAAATAATATGGCCAACCGGGCAAACATCAATTCCTGTTTTTCACTGATTTCCGGCATTAGGTTACGCTTGAGCAGGTCATGTGAGATCGCGGTAGATATCACCAGTAGAAGCCCGGCTGCGGTGGACAGTGCGGCAGCCAGTCCGCCAGCAGCTACCAGGGCAATGACCCAGTTCGGCAACTGAGCAATTTCTGGATTGGCAAGCACAATAATATCTCGATCAACGGTTAATTCATTGAGCACGGGATCGGCAAGATACTGCACACGGCCGTCAGCATTTTTATCATCGAAACTGATCAGACCAGTGTTTTCCCAGGTGAAAAACCAGCCAGGCAAGGCGCTGTATTCGGTATTGCTGACCGTGTTGATTAGGTTGGTGCGAGCAAAAGCAGCAATGGCCGGTGCCGTGGTGTACAAAATGGCAATAAATAGCAAGGCGTAACCCGCAGATTTACGTGCCGCCCTGACACTGGGCACCGTAAAAAAGCGGATAATGACATGTGGTAATCCGGCAGTCCCCATGATCAGGGCTGCAGTAATAAACAGCACATCCAAGGTGCTGCGGACACTATCCGTATAGGCCGTAAAGCCCAGCTCCTCATGCAAACCATCCAGACGATCGAGCAAATAGCCACCACCGTAACTTTCATTAAGTTCGGCTCCAAAGCCTAGCTGTGGAATGATATTGCCAGTCATTAGTATGGAAATGAACACCGCCGGCACCATGTAGGCAAAAATTAGTACACAGTACTGCGCAACCTGAGTATAGGTAATGCCCTTCATGCCGCCCAGTACGGCATAGAAAAAAACAATCCCCATGCCGATTAGCACACCCAGATTGATGTCCACCTCAAGAAAGCGGGAAAACACCACACCGACGCCCCGCATCTGTCCGGCAACATAGGTAAAGGAGACAAAAATGGCACAGAACACCGCCACCATCCGGGCATACTGGCTATAATAACGATCGCCGATAAAATCAGGCACGGTAAACTTTCCAAAATCCCGCAGATAAGGCGCAATCAGCAGCGCCAGCAAAACATATCCACCCGTCCAGCCCATCAGGTATACCGAACCATCACGCCCCATATAAGACACAATGCCTGCCATGGAAATAAATGATGCTGCCGACATCCAGTCTGCTGCAGTGGCCAGCCCATTGGCCAGTGGTGGCACATGCGCACCAGCAATATAGAATTCACGGGTTGAACTCGCCCGAGACCAGATGGCAATACCAATGTAAATGGCAAAGGTAATGCCAACGATCAGGTATGTGAGGATCTGTAATTCCACGCTGTCACTTTGTTTTTATGAGGGAAGTTCCTGAATACGCAATGCATCACTCGGTGCTGCTTTCTTCTTCGAGAATATTTTTTTCTTCATAATGGTATTTGCGATCCAGTCTATCCATCAGCTTCAGGTAGACAAAGATCAAAATGACATACACATAGATGGAACCCTGCTGGGCCATCCAGAACCCCAGGCTGAATCCCCCCAGGCGAATCCAATCAAGCTGATCAACAAAGATGACTGACATGAGAAAGGACACAACAAACCAGATAGCTAGCAGAATACTTAGAATACGAATATTTTCTTTCCAGTACTGCGAGTCTTTGTTGGGCATCTAATAATCCTTTCGCGTGCCGACAGAAAGATTACTTATCTTAATTGGCTTGCTGGTTTGTCCGCTCGGTAGCATTTAGCTCCAGCACCTGCTCCCATATCTCGTTATATACCACAAAGCTTAGTACATAATGGGCAATTTTCCATTCACCGTCGAAGTTTTCCAGTACGCCGGAACCACGGAAATGTCCGCCATTACTGTTACTGATACTGATTTCATCAAACCAGGCAACTGAACCATCTCTGGAAAAGGTGATATTCTTGTTGATGGAATAGTAACTCCAACCTCCAGAGGCAAAACCCTCGACAACATACTCCGTAAATTCCGGCATCAACGGCCAGCGTTCTTTTTCATCCGTACCTATAAAGACAGCATTATCAGTGAAATGTCCGAGATAGCGATCGACATCAGCCTGTGCTGCTGCTTCATGAAAGTCATCGAGCAAAGCCATGATGAGCGCCTCTTCAGAGGCCGCATCCTGTGCAAAGGCCGCCAAAGGGCGGAAGAGTATCAGGGCACTTATGGTCCAGAATTTATGCATACTTTAGCCACCGCTTCTTTCAATAAAAAAATACTATTACTTTACCAGCATTTACAATGCTAACACGTGTAATAGACGACAAAATATAACAGGAATGCCAGCGTCCCAGAGTAAATTGAAGAAGAGCTGCTACCTTCCCTTCGAGTATAAAATTACTCTGGGTTATGGATGATCAGTCTTAAACGCTCAGAGTTTTGTCCCCGCGTGAAATGCCCGAAACACCGGTTCTGGCCACTTCCAGAATGGTGGTCCCTTCCAGAGCTGTGATAAAGGCATCCAGCTTGTCACTGGTGCCAGTTAGCTGAACGATATACATGCTGGGTGTCACATCTACAATCTGGCCACGGAATACTTCTACCAACCGCATGACTTCTGCTCGCTGCGCACCACTGACTTTGACTTTGATCAGCATCAGCTCACGCTCAACATGCAAACCATCAGTCAGGTCAACCAGCTTGACGACATCAACAATCTTATTCAAATGCTTGACGATCTGTTCAATTTTGCGGTCATCTCCGATTGTGGTCAATGTCAGCCGCGACAGCGTCGGATCATCCGTCGGCGCGACCGTCAGTGAATTGATGTTGTAGTTGCGTTGTGAGAACAAACCGACGACACGGGATAGCGCGCCCGGTTCATTCTCCATCAAAATGGATACTATTCGTCGCATCAGGTCCTCTCCGTTTTACTTAAAAACATTTCACTCATCGCACCCCCCTTGATCGCCATGGGGTATACATGCTCACTCTGGTCAACGGCGATATCGATGAATACCAGTTTATCCTTCATAGCAAAAGCTTCTGCCAGCTTGTCTTTCAAGTCGTTGAGTTTTTCAATACGAATACCGACATGGCCATAGGCTTCTGCCAACTTTACAAAATCCGGCAGAGAATCGGCATAGGTACTCTGGGAGTGACGGCCACCATACTGCATGTCCTGCCATTGCTTGACCATACCCAGTGCTTCATTGTTCAGGTTGACAATTTTCAGCGGCAGATTGAACTGCTTACAGGTAGCCAATTCCTGAATACACATTTGGATACTGCCTTCGCCCGTAATACATGCAACTGTGGCATCCGGATAGGCAAGCTGCACACCCATGGCGGCAGGAAAACCAAAGCCCATGGTGCCCAGGCCACCAGAATTGATCCAGCGTCGGGGTTTGTCAAAATGATAATATTGGGCAGCAAACATCTGATGCTGACCTACATCCGAGGTGATATAGGCGTCCCCCCCGGTGACCTCATAAAGGGCCTGCACCGCCTGCTGTGGTTTGATGATCTCACCTTCGCTGATAACCGCCAGGCACTGTCGATCACGCCAGTGTTCAATGGTTTCCCACCATTGGGCCAGTGCAACCTTGTCCAGCTTGATTGAAGATGCTTTTATTTGCTCATTCATTTCCTTGAGCACGGCCTCAACCGGGCCAACTATGGGCACATGCGCCATCACAGTTTTGGAAATAGATGCAGGATCGATATCGATATGAAGGATTGTGGCATTTGGGCAGAACTTGCTGATATCGGAATTGGTAACACGATCATCAAAGCGTGCACCAACCGCCAGGATCACATCAGATTCATCCATGGCCATGTTGGCTTCATAAGTGCCGTGCATTCCCAGCATACCCAGAAACTGCTTGTCGGTTGCTGGATAGGCCCCCAAGCCCATCAGGGTATTGGTAATCGGATACCCCAGTGACTGAGCAAGCTTGGTTAACTGCTCGGCACCTTCACCCTGTATGACACCACCACCGGCATAGATAATAGGTTTTTTTGCAGACAGCAAAACCTCAACCGCCTTTTTTATCTGTCCGGCATGACCTTTTTGTGGCGGCATATAAGAGCGTATCTTGATACTGTCAGGATATTCATAAGGGAATTTTTCACTAGGTTCAGTGACATCTTTGGGAATATCGATAACCACCGGTCCAGGTCGGCCTGTGGTAGCAATATAAAAAGCTTTCTTTACGATCATTGGAATGTCTTCAGCCTTCTGTGCCATAAAACTGTGTTTCACTATCGGGCGTGATACGCCCACCATATCAGTTTCCTGAAAGGCATCAGAACCAATCGCATCACGCGTTACCTGCCCGGAAATTACTACCATCGGAATCGAATCCATAAATGCCGTGGCGATGCCGGTAATTGCATTGGTTGCACCCGGGCCAGAAGTCACTAGCACTACACCAGGTTTGCCAGTTGCACGCGCATATCCATCCGCAGCATGCGTAGCTGCTTGTTCGTGTCTGACAAGAACATGCTCAACCTTGTCCTGATTAAAAATTGCATCATAGATATGTAAGGCCGCTCCGCCGGGGTAACCGAATATCAGGTCCACGCCTTCATCGTGCAGCGCACGAATCAGCATCTCACCTCCAGATAACATGCTCACCATTAGATCCTCTTTCTCTTGTTAGGCCATCACCTTGTCACGATGACAAATACAGCAACGAATGATTTGTGACACTTGTTCACAAGAAACATTGCTGACCATTTTTCTGAAATTGGAGAGTTCTGATTGAACTCCTACGGACCAATGCGAGATAACGCATCAGGTAACTGAACATGACCTTGCGTCAGGTCTACAACATTCAGTGGGTCAAATGGGGTAATCACCAAGATTCTATAGAATCGCTTGGGACTCGCCTGAACCGAAGGGTAAATCAGTCAGTCTTTCCACCAAATCCAGACAGACATTATGGTAAATATCTGATTAAAGTCAAGAAAAAACAGTTTTTCTAGCATGACCGGCTTGCATAAGGACAAGCCCAGCCTTATGCTGAGTGCTCTTTTTTTTGTGGCAACTCAGGAAAACTTTCATGACTAACAAATTAATTCAAAAGCTGTTCTTTTCTTTGACTTTTGTCTTTTCGGCATCACTGGCTTTTGCTCAACCGCAACCATCGCCGATCGAGCTGGTTCAGTTACAGGACGACCTTTACGTTATTTTCAATCCTGCTGTACCCGGCAATGTGACGGTACTTGTAACCGATGAAGGCGTCATCATGGTAGATGACAAATTTGCCTGGGATTATGAAAACATCATGTCGATGATAGCCAGTATTACTGATCAGCCTGTTAAATATGTCATCAATACCCATTTCCATGGTGACCATAGCGGTGGCAATGAACAGGCTCAAGCCGATGGGGCTGTAGTCGTTGCTTCTGAAAATGCCCGTATTAAATTTATCGAAAGTAACCAGGGCGGCGTCCCGGATATCACGCTAGATGAACATGCTTTCGTACACTTGGGTGGCAAAGTCGTCGAACTGTTCCGCTTTGGTCAATCACATACTGACGGTGATGTTGTAGTGTATTTCCCCGAACACGGTGTATTGGCTGCCGGCGACATGTTCACCTACGGCAATGATGTACCACAACTTATTGATTATGCCGGCGGTGGTAGTGCCCGCGCGTGGAGCCGAACTCTGGATGAAGTCTTGCGATTGGATTTTGATACAGTTGTTCCCGGCCACGGACCCATCACCAGCAAGAATGAACTTGCCAATTTCCGTGACAGCACCATCCGCCTGAGAAACCGTACCCGTGAATTACTTTCTGGAGGTGCCAGCCGTGATGATGTCGAACAGATGCTACGCCGTGAATTTTACTGGGGCGACCTGCATGTTGGCCGCGGCTTGGATGGTCTGATTGCTGAAGTTCAATAATTGATTGCTATTTTGAGGAAAAAGCCTGCTGACGCAGGCTTTTTTTCAAGAGGTTTATTCAGAAGCAAGCCTGGTCGGCTGGGATAAATCCAAGCAACAGATAATTTGCCCAGTTGTTTTCATCAACATAATTTATATGCTTGGTATGATTCATGAAGCATTCAATCTGAAAATTCTAGGCCACAGGCCTTTTCAGGCCTGTATCAGATCAAACAGACCCTCTCCTGGTCCTCATCAAACTCTTCTTCATACTCAAATATTGAAACCAGTCCATTATCTTCATCATTGATGATCTCACCGATGAACCTGGCAAACTCTTTTCATCCCAGTTAAAGAATCGCTGATTACTTCAAGGCGATGATCCTCTGGGGCGGAAAAAATAGTCTCAGCAGCAAGAACAAAGGAGACCAGCATTAGCGAGAGTTAGGATAACCTGTTTTTAGTCAATACTAGTCGGCAAGGTCTTCTGCTGCTGCCATAATGCGTAATACATTGCCGCTCCATATCATGGCAATTTCTGTTTCAGTATAGCCACGGCGCAACAGTTCCAGTGTGACATTCAAGGTCTCATCGGCACTATTCCAACCGGAAATCCCCCCACCTCCGCCGAAATCAGACGAAATGCCAACATGCTCGATACCCATGCGCTCCACTGCATAATCGATATGGTCAACCAGCTCGCTGACACTGGCTGTACTCAGACCCGCATTAAGATAGGTATCAAATGCGACAATTTGAACCACCCCACCATTATCTTTAATGGCCTGTAACTGATCATCATCCAGATTACGTGGATGCTCATAAACACCGTTAACACTAGAATGCGAGGCTATGATCGGCGCTATGGAATGTGCTGTCGCATCCAGCATGGTCTTTTTAGAAACATGCGATATATCAACAAGCATGCCCAGGCGATTGAGTTCTTCCACAACCTGATAACCGAAATTACTCAGCCCCCCATGCTCGGCATTGGGGTCTCCCAGTCTTTCCTGCGGCTGAGCAGAATCACCAATGTCATTATGGCCGTTATGCACCAACCCAAAATAAGACGCTCCCCTGGCTCGAAATTCTGCCAATAGTCCAAGATCCTGGCCGATACTAAAGCCGTTCTCCACTCCGATCATGGCCACAAGTTTTCCTGAGTTGAATAGATTGCTTGCCTCTGCAGCAGTGGCGGCAAAACCAATATCTTCTGAGTAAAGTTCCACCATGCGATGTATAGCATCAAACTTATTCAGTGCATCAGCTTTGGCATCAAGATAATTGCCCTGATTACGTTGCTGCTGAGCAACATACACAACAAAGAAAGCTGTATCCAGCCCCCCTGATTGCATTTTCTGTAGATTGACCTGTGCCTCCGCATCAAGAGGATCATGCTCACTGGTGGCGAAGTTCAGCGGAATATCTACATGTGTATCCAGGGTCATGACTCGCGCATGAATCTCTCTCGCCCGCTGCAAAATATCATCATCAGATGCGGCATACGCTAAGCAGGAAGTCACCAAAAAAAAGCCAGCAATTACTATTCTCTTCATCATTTTTTTCTCAATGCTATTTCGCGACAGCTTACTATGCTAGCGGACAATTTTAAACCAAGTGTGCAGTCCACAAATTGAAACCAAGACGGGGTAAAAGTATGCAAGTGTGAAACGTATGGCCGATACGTAAGAGAGTTAAATAGGTTAACAAAAACGGCTTTTGGCGTGCTGTGCTTGCTGGCTAATGCGTCATCGTATAAATGACATAGTTCACTGCAAATCGATAAGCCATCGCCGTCAGGCTCTGCGGATAACCTGGCGTGTCGGCATGTTCCCAGGCATCGCCCAGATCCATGTTATGATTGATGGCTACCATCAAGCGGCCTCTGTCGTCATAGATTCCTCGGTATTCCGGCTCATAGCCATCCCTCTCCCAGGTAATACCGCGACTCAAGGGACTAATGCCGGCAATCTGAATACTAGGATCAAGATCATAGAGCACATGAAAAACTTCATCGCCTTCGGGAATATCGACAACCGGTCGATCTGGAAAAACACGCTGCAAGGTCGACATGAAGCCGGCCCATTCATAGCTGCCATGAAAATCATCCACCATTAGAAAGCCGCCTTTGAGCAAATAATTACGCAAAATAGCAATTTCTTCATTGTTGAGTCGCCAGCCACCTACCTCTACGGCATAAAGGAAAGGATAATCAAACACCGTGCCGTCCATCAGATCGATTAACTTGCCACCTTCCAAGTTATTCATGTTGACCAGTGAACCATCAACACGGGTCAGGCGAGTAACGCCATTCATGAAGTAGTGTTCCGCCTCAGGCATATCGGTTGTCCAGCCGCCGCGGCTTCTGAAACCTTCTGAACCATAGATAAGTCGAGCAAAATAAAACTCAGCACCATCAGGATCACGTGGTATGACAGGGGCACTTCTGGGTGGGAACTGTCTGGATCTGATTTGAGCCATCAATGAATCAGTCATCAGCGTGCACATCATCAAGAACAGAAGTAATTTGAGAGAATTGAGGCGAATACGTAGGTTGATGGGAAACTCTCGCTTTTTCATACTGGTGTCAGCTAAATATAAACCAGCTGGGTAAAGAAGAAAACCAGCTCTTTTCCAGGTCTTAAGAGAATTCCAAGTCCAGCGCCAAATTTTTCAGCTGCTCTTGCTCCTGCTCAAGCCCGGCCAACGTCAGTGGGTGGGCTGCCAACCAACCCGGCTGAAATATCAGCTGGTATATCTCGGGCCCACCAGCAAAATTGGGGATAGCATCCAGCCCTTCACGCCTCCTATGCAGCAAGGCTGAAATCCTCAAACAAAGCAGCAAGGGGACAAATGCTGCGATTGCAGCCTCATCCATATCAAAAAAATTACCTTTATCCAGGCCCTTACGATGTGACCGAACAAGATTTGCCAGAATATATTGCTCATATCGCCCAAAACCAGCCATGTCATTGTGACGCAAAATGTAGTAACCATGGTGATGAAAGCCAGAGTGCGAAATGCTCAGACCTATCTCATGCAACTGCGCTGCCCAGCGGAGTATCTTGGTACGTGAAACGCCGGGTAATGCCGGTCCACCAACCTGCTGCCAGAGGTTGACGGCAGTCGTGGCAACCCGGTCGGCATGGTCAATATCCACCAAGTACTGGATCTGTAACTTTTCGATGGTTTCCTGACGTGAATCATGGTTACTTAGTCGGCCAATTGTATCAAAGAGCAGGCCTTCCTTGAGTGCAACGTCTCCGACATGCATACTTTCAATCTGCAACTGGTCAAATACTGCCTTGAGAATCGCGAGGCCTGCCGGCAGTATGTCACGGCGCAGCTCCGGCACCTGTGCCAGTGACTGTGGGTTACCAATCATAGTTTTAACCAGCTGATCCAGTGCTATTCGTGAAATCAGAGCACCTCCATCTTTATCCATAGAGAGATCGGCAATTGCCCGCACCGTTCCAGATGTGCCATAAACGATATCCCAACCTGCCTTCAAAAAGTTTTTTCGCAAAACTTCTATTTCGGTACAAGCATTTAGATAGACGGCATCAAAAAACTGCAGACTGAAGTGTTCGCACTGCTTGCCACTGAAACGTTTGGTGTAACTAACGCAGCCTATACTCAGGCTCTCCAACAACAATGGTTTGTGCCCTTCCCCAATAATAAATTCAGTACTCCCCCCACCGATATCTATTACTAGGCGACGATTGTCATCATTACTAACCCCATGAGACAAGCCAGAATAGACAAGTCGTGCTTCCTCGTAACCGGAAATAATCTGAATCGGCACTCCAAGAGCCTGCTGGGCTTTTTTCAAAAAAGATCCTGAATGACTGGTCGATCTGAGTGTCTTGGTACCAACAGCTCGGATTTGTGAGGTAGGAATATCACGTAAACGCTCGGAGAAGCGATTCAGACACTCGAGCGCTCGATTCTGGGCAGACTGACTGAGGTTTCCATATTTGGTGACACCCCGAGCGATCTGTACCATTTCTTTTTCTCGATCGATGATGTCGAGTTGCCCGTTCTGAATGCGGGCTATCAACATATGAAAACTATTAGAGCCCAAATCTATCGCAGCATAATAAGGTGATTCAGTACTTTGTAGCACAAGCTTGCCGAATAAGGGTTAAGGGAATAGTTTTCATCATTTAGTTAGTCTACACCATTCAATAACATTGATAGAAATGTAATCATTTGTAGTTACTATGACTCAAAATAGAATTCTAGGCATTAGTCGGAGAAATACCTATGTTTAAACTAAAAAACAGTCTGCTGCTAATGGCACCCCTTCTGTTGATTGCGATCATTACTTACCTGCTGTTGAACCAAAACTCCCGTCTACCGGCGCTGAAAACCACCTCGCCCTGGTTTCAAGAGGGGCTTGTCGCTTTGAAAATGGCTAGCAGGAGGGAGATCAACAACAACCCAGGTGCTGCCCGAAACATAATTCTGTTTATTGGGGATGGTATGGGCATCAGCACCGTTACTGC
>JAYQVM010000048.1:0-12137 GCA_038148435.1 Gammaproteobacteria bacterium
GTGAAACGTTCACCATTGTTGAGGTTGTAAATTTGGATTTGTTCATATTCTCGAATACCCGAGAAATCCAGCAAATCACCATCTATCGCGCAGGAGCCCTCGTAATCAAGCTCGGAATGCGTGACACAGGCGCGATGCAGTTTTGCCTTTAACATGGTGGTATTCAAGTATAGCTCCAATCAAGGTATCTCACCCGAAATGGGGACATAATTATCTCTGAATTGTCATAATCTCGCAAATTCAGGCAGGCAGATTGAGAGCGAGATTATCGATAAGGCGGATTTTACCAAGATAGGCAGCTGCCAAAATGCGGTACGAACGATC
This sequence comes from Gammaproteobacteria bacterium, assembly GCA_038148435.1. Classification (GTDB taxonomy): domain Bacteria; phylum Pseudomonadota; class Gammaproteobacteria; order Pseudomonadales; family Pseudohongiellaceae; genus UBA5109. The sequence goes on from JAYQVM010000048.1 coordinate 325, forward strand.
TTTCTTCTGCGCGCCGTCCAGGGTCTCAGGATGACAGATGCTGAAATAATCCACAGCCAAGCCCGCTTCAGAAATAAGCGACTTTGCGGTAGCTTCGAGTTGTTCAATATCGGGTTCACTTGCCGCAAGTGCCATGGCTGTTTGTTGCAATGCTGCATGTATCACCGTGGCCTGTTGTTTCTGGGCTTCACTGAGGTAGTTATTGCGAGAACTCAGTGCCAGCCCATTGTCTGCCCTTTGAGTCGGCACACTGATAATTCGAGTGCTCATATTTAGATCGCTCACCATGTGTTTAATGATAGTTAGCTGCTGGAAATCCTTTTCCCCGAAATAGGCTCTGTTGGGCTGGCAAATGTTAAGGAGTTTATTGACCACTGTGCAGACGCCATCGAAATGACCGGGGCGGCTTGAGCCGCACAGCTTGCTACTCAGGGCGGGCACAGAAACCCGGGTATCCAGCATAGGTCCCTGCGGGTAAATTTCCTCCACCGAGGGATAAAAAATGCCGTGACAAGCCAGTTCGGTCAGAGCGCTACAGTCTGCCTCAAAGGTTCGTGGGTAGCTTGCCAGATCCTCATTCGGGCCGAATTGGGTAGGATTAACGAAAATACTGGTCAGGACAACATCACATTCAGCCATGGCCTGCCTGACCAAGGCCAGGTGCCCGTCATGCAGATTGCCCATGGTCGGCACCAGCCCAACAAGTCGAGACTGCTTCCTGACTTGCTGCAGCGCCCCCTGTAATTCAGCAATGGTCCGGTAGATCTGCATGAGCCAGGCTTCAGGAATAACAGTGTTCTTTGCCAGGGAAACTGCCATTTTTCACAGCAGCAACATAGGCTTTAATGGCGCCAGGAATTCCCTCTTTAGAGCTGGCCAGAAAGTTTTTGACGAATTTGGGGGTGATGGGGGATATGCCCAGCACATCATGCATCACCATGATCTGGCCATCAACACCAGCTCCTGCTCCGATGCCAACGACAGGAATGCTGAGTTTTTCGCTGATGGTTTGTGCCAGTTTGGCAGGGATGCATTCCAGTAGAAGCAGGCTGGCGCCATATTCCTGCAGCATCAATGCTTCTTCAATGAGAGTGTTGGCCTGTTTTGGATCACGTCCCTGCACCCTGAAGCCGCCCAGGCGATTGACTGACTGAGGTGTCAGCCCCATATGGGCGCAAACCGGGATGCCCCTTTCGCTCAGCAAACGTGTACTTTCGGCAATCCACGCCCCGCCTTCCAGCTTGATGATGTTGGCACCGGCACGCATGAGTCGGGCCGCATTCTCCAGTGTCTGGCTTTCTGAGGCGTAGGACATGAATGGCAGGTCTGCAACCAGCAGTGCGCCTTGGTTACCGCGTTTCACACAATGCATGTGATAGACCATGTCTTCCATGGTAACCGGGATAGTGGAGTCATGTCCCTGCAATACCATGCCCAGTGAATCACCGATGAGGATCACTTCCACACCGGCTTCACAAAACAGACGGGTGAAAAGAGCATCATAAGCCGTAATGCAGACAAATTTTTCGCCGCTGGCTTTGAGCTCTTGCAGTGTATGTAAAGTGACTGTCATTCACGAATCCTAGAGCAGCGTTGGTTTCGGATTGAAAAAGTGCCGGGTTCCCTTACGAATACTTTTTATATGGTCGATCAACAGTTCATAGTCCTGATCATGATTGACCAGATCGATCTCAGCGCTATTGACCACCAGCAGTGTACTCTCTTCGTAGTAATGAAAAAAGTTGGTGTAGGCATCAATGAGTTTTAAAAGGTAATCACGTTCTATTTGCTGCTCAGACGGAATCCCGCGGTTCTGGATACGTTCGAAAAGTACGTCTGCAGGGGCCTGCAAATAGATAACCAGGTCGGGTTTAGGCGCATCAATAGTCAGATGGCGGTAAACGTTTTCATACAGTTCGTATTCATCCTTGTCGAGATTCTGCCGGGCAAATATACGATCTTTTTCTATCAGAAAATCAGCCACTCTGACCGGTTCAAACATGTCATCCTGACGCAAATTCTGAAGTTGCTGAGCGCGCTGAAATAAAAAGAACAACTGGGTGGCCAGCGCATTCTGGCGGGGGTTTTGATAAAAACGGTCGAGAAAGGGGTTTTCCTCACTGTTTTCCAGCAGCATATCGTAGTTGAAGCTTTGTGCCAGTCGTTTTGCCAGACTGGTTTTGCCGACGCCGATGGGTCCCTCTATCGCAATATAGCGCGGTATGTTCACTGAGTAATTCTCTTGCTTTCCCGTTTCGATTTTACCCTGCGCCTTCGCGATTTTGAAATTGGGTTTTGCTGCACCAGGGCCTGCAAGCTTCTTTGGTGACTTTCATCAGCACTCTGGAACTCAGTCCACCATGCGCCAAGGCCCTGTAATTGTTCACCGCTAGACTCCCTGATCAGTAAAAAATCATAGGCCGCTCTGAAACGTTTGTGACTTAAAAGGGCGAAAGCACGTTTGCCGCTGCGTCGCTCCAGTCTTATCTGATATTCCCAGATGTCACGCATCACAATGCTGAAGCGTTTCGGGATGGAAATGACCTGCAGCTGTTGTTTAATAATGTCTTCTGCAGCCCGGTGCATGGCTGGCAGTGGCGGAACCTGGCTTGCCAGATAATTATCAAAGAGGCGCCTGACTGCCGGCCAGAGAATTGCTGCTAGCAGAAAGGCAGGTGTAACACTTTTTTCTTCATTGATACGGCTATCAGTACTTTTGAAAGCCGCTTCCAGCATCAATTTGTCTTGTGGCATATTTATAAAATCTGCAACTGTCGGAAACAAATGCTGAAACACCCCATAGGACAGCAAGCGCTGGAAGGTCGCCAGGCCATACCCACTGAAAAATAGTTTTAGAAATTCATCGAACAGCCTGGCTGCAGGTACTGAACTCAGCAGTGGGATAGTAGGAGCAATGGCTTGAGCCGTTTTTTCCTCAATGCTGAATTCCAGTTTGGTTGCCAGGCGAATTGCCCGCAGTATCCTTACCGGGTCCTCCCGATAGCGCAGTTCCGGGTCACCTATCATGCGTAAAGTACGGTTTTTCAGATCTTGCATGCCACTCATGAAGTCCAGTAGCTCAAAATTCTGTACAGTGTAATACAGTGCATTGGCGGTAAAGTCTCGGCGAATGGCATCTTCTTCAATGGTGCCAAAGACATTATCGCGAAGTATCATGCCGGTATGGCTGTGAGCCGAATCCAATTTCCGGGTATGGCGACTCAGAGTCCCACCCTTGATTTCAGTGCTTTGTGGTGATGGTGCGCGAAAAGTAGAGACTTCAATAATTTCCCTGCCAAAATGCACATGCACGATCCGGAAGCGTCTGCCAATGATTCTGGAATTGCCGAAGATTTTGCGCACCTGTTCTGGCTCAGCATCCGTGGTGACATCAAAATCCTTGGGGTGCAGTCCGAGTAGAAGGTCACGAACGCCTCCCCCAACAAGGTAGGATTGAAATCCGGCTTTGTTAAGGTCATAGAGAACCTTCAGAGCATTTTTTGAGATATGGCGGCGTGAAATGGTGTGTTCACCTCGTGAATAAATGCTACGCTGCACAAGATCTGAAGATGTTGGGTGGCTTTTAGACAAGTTTTGAGACTACTGAGATAAAGCGGACATTCTACACAAGAGGCGGGCAAATAAAAAAGCCGGTAAGACCAAGTCTTACCGGCTTATTACTTTGTTTTTTCTTATTGTTAATATTACTTCCCTGTACAAGTAGTCGATAACAAGTGGTTACCATTGTCAGGGTAGGAAAATCCCCTAGTTTGACTCCATGCTTCCCCCCTTGCTAGCGCTGATTTTTCAGTTCTTTCCAGCTTGGGCTTCAGACTCAGCTGTATGCCTGGGGTCATATTATTGCAGCCATCTATTATTGTTTTTATAAATTTTTAAATTTTGAGGGCTGGCAATAGGAAATATTAAAAGCAGGTTTCATGCCAACTCTTTTTAATTCAGCTAAAGGTTATATAAAACAATGAGATAGACTAATTTTGCTTCGACCAAGCCTGCGACTCTGGCAATGATTTATGTAAAGAAATGTAACTGATAAGTGTAAAATGGTAACGTACTACCACTTCTTGCCGCGGTATTTGTGTCGCTGATGCGCCTTTCAGGATGATTTCTTTTGCCTGGGAATGCCGAAACGCTGGCGCCTTTCCCACAGACATTTACGGCTGATGCCCAGTTTCTTGGCCAGTTGGGTTTCATTCATATGATCCTGATGTTCAAGTACGAAGCGCTGGAAATAGTCTTCCAGTGATAAATCCTCAGCGGGATCATCATCAATATTTTCTGTGGAGCTGCCTTCATTACTCTCACGCAGCTGGATAAGGCTGTTTGTGCTTTTGCGGAACAGCTCCTTGTTCAGTGAGTCGAAATTAACCAGTTCAACATCAATGCCCAGCAGCTCCATGGGAATCTCGGATGTTTCAGAAAGAATGACGGCGCGTTCGATGGCATTTTCGAGTTCTCGGACATTGCCAGGCCAGTGATAAACAGTAATCGCCTGGATGGCATCGGCGCTGAAATACATCAGGTCTCTGCCGATACGTTTACAGATTAATTCCAGTTTCTTTTCAGCCAGCTCGAGGATATCGGTGCAACGTTCACGTAGCGGTGGGATTTGCAGGGGCATGACATTAATGCGGTAAAAAAGGTCTTCGCGAAAGCGACCTTCGTTAACAAACTGTTGTAGGTCACGGTGAGTAGCTGCGATGAGCCTAACGTCAACCTTGGTGGATTGAACCGAGCCAACTTTACGGATTTCATGCTCCTGCAATACCCGCAAGAGTCTGGCCTGTGCTTCCAGCGGCAGTTCGCCGATTTCATCCAGAAAAAGTGTACCGTTATTGGCGGCTTCAACCAGCCCGGTTCGAGTGCTTGTCGCCCCGGTGAAAGCCCCCTTTTCGTGGCCGAATAACTCGGATTCAATCAGGTTTTCCGGAATGGCAGCACAGTTAATGGAAATCAGGTTTGACGACTTACGCGAACTGGCTTCATGTAGCGCCTTGGCGACCAACTCCTTACCGGTTCCAGATTCTCCCTGAATCAGTACCGACGAATGAGTCAGAGCAACTTTTCGGATACGCCTGAACAATTCTTTCATGGCCGGGCAGTGACCAACCATACCATGAACAGGTTCTTCATTCGGGTTGCTGTCGTTTTTCTTAGCTTCGGCCAGAGCGATTTTCAGTGCGCCAACAAGATCTTCAGCATCAAAAGGGATGGCTAAATAAATAAAGGCGCCTGCCTGGGAAGTAACAGTGCTGGACCTGAGGCTGGTATAGCTGGTGCTTATCAGAACGGGTTTAGAAGTATATTTGAATAGTTCCGTTCCTGGTTTACCAGGGAGTCTAAGGTTACTGATTATGGCATCGAATTCTGTCAACTGCAGATTAAGAGCCTCTTCTACAGAGCGGCATGATTCGCTCTGGTAGCCGGCCTGTGCCAGAATTTCGCTAAGTTTGTGAAGAAGTCTTTGGTTGCTTTCTACGAGTAAAATCTGTGCCATAAAAAAGTTATTTCTGATCCTGGAAATTGGTATCCACTAGCAAGAAACAGCAGCATGAAAGAATTAATTAGTGGTGATCATTTCTAAGAAAAACAGCAAATAATCAGTAACAAAATCTGTTTCTTTTCTACCCATTTTGAGGGCTAGAAGCTAATAATAAAGATCAGGGGCAGCGGGTCAACTGTTATTTTTACTCATCTGGCTGCAAAAAGACGGTTTACAGCGCGCAAAGGCTAGAAATCCCCAATAATCGAAGGGTAATTTTTTTTTGTCTGCTCGGGAATTTGTCGCAGGTTTGCCATCTTGTGCATATCCCAGTGTGCAATTGCCCAGTCCAGCAGGTCTTTCATGGAGGATTTGAGCAGTGATTTTGGAGGTCTTTGCTGTAAATAGCACAGGGCCGAGTAGATAGTGTGGACAGGCTGCTGGAGATCCAGCGGCCTGGCATGGTGTTGTTTGCTGAGCTTTTGCCCATCATTATTAACAATGACCGGGATATGTGCATAAGTGGATTCCGGCAGCTTAAGCGCATGTTGCAGGTAAATCTGCCGGGCTGTGGAATCGAGCAGGTCAATGCCTCTCACAACATGGCTAATTCCCTGAAAAGCATCATCGACTACTACGGCCAATTGGTAGGCAAAGAAGCCATCTTTGCGTTTAACTATAAAATCACCTAGTTCTGTTGCGAGCTCCTGTGCTTGGTCACCTTGCAGGGCGTCTGTATACCTTATGCATCGCGTGTCGACTCGGCAACGAATGGCATAAGGCTGTCGATCAGCAGCCAGTGCTTCCATTGAGAGTTGTCGGCAAGTGCCGGTGTAAATGCCGTCTTGTTCCTGAATGTCCTGTCGGGTACAAATACAGGGAAATATCAGGTCCTGCTTTTGCAGCTGGTTTAAGGCAGATTGATAGGCTTCGAGTCGTTGGCTCTGAAACAGGATAGGACCATCCCAGTGCAATTCCAGCTTGTCCAGTGCGGCAATGATCAGCTCACAGGCTTCAGGACTTTCACGCGGCGGGTCGAGGTCTTCAATACGTAGTAACCAGCGTCCCTGGTGGGCCCGGGCGTCAAGATAGCTAGCCAGTGCAGCGATGAGTGAGCCAGCATGAAGGGGGCCGCTGGGAGAGGGTGCAAAGCGTCCCGTATAGGGTGTCTCCGCTTGCTGGACCGTCCTTGAGATGGTTAGGCTCCCAGTTGTTTTTCCTTGATTTCATCCAGCGTTTTACAGTCAATACATTTATTGGCTGTTGGTCGGGCTTCGAGACGGCGGATGCCGATTTCTATGCCACAGGAGTCACAGTAGCCATAATCATCTTTGGCTATCAGCTCAATGGTTGAATCAATTTTTTTGATCAGCCGGCGCTCTCTGTCACGTGTACGTAATTCAATGCTGAATTCTTCTTCCAGCGTTGCCCGATCGGCAGGATCAGGCGGATTGGAAGCTTCATCCTGCATGTGGTGAACCGTACGGTCCACTTCTTCCATTAATTGGTTGCGCCAGTTTTTAAGAATATTTTTAAAATGTTCGCGCTGGGCTTCGTTCATATAGTCTTCGCCGCGCTTGATTTTATAGGGAGTAAAGTCACTGACCTGAAGGTGGGCATCAGGTCTGCTTATTGTCGGTTTTTTTGTGGCCGGTCGCTTGGCGGCGGCTTTTTTTTGGGCTGGTGCTTTCTTTTTGGGCGCTGCTTTCTTAACGGCCTTTTTTTTCGATGCCGGCTTGTTTTTGGCAGATGCAGCTTTTTTTACAGCCTTTTTTTTCGGCTCGGCTTTTCTGGCAACTACTTTTTTCTTGGCAGCCGCTTTTTTTGCTGGAGCTTTTTTCTTGGGAGCCGCTTTTTTCGCGGGAGCCTTTTTAGCCTTGGCTTTGGCTGGGGCCTTTTTCACCGGGGCTTTCTTGGCTTTAACTTTTGCTTTGACTGTTTTCTTTTTTGCAGCTGCAGGTTTTTTCTTTGTCGCCATTTACTTTCTCTCTACTGACTCAGTGCTCATTTGAGAGTGATTATTCCCAACTCACTTTTAGTACAGTTATTTAGCCTGCCTATCCTTTGTGGAAAGCGTGCCTTTGCTCGAAACGAATGCATTCTACTGATTTATTGAGTATCGGGAAACTATTTCTCGTTAATTTTATCCAGACCTGAGGACTGCTTATCCAGGTATAAAGTACCATCAATAATTTCATACTTGAGTACTTGCAGGTATTGTCCCAGGCAGGGCCCTCGCAGGCATTCTCCATTCTCAATGGCAAACAGCGCACCGTGTGTCGAGCATTGAATCAGATCGCCTGAAGGGTTAAGAAAACGCCCCGGCTCCCAGTTGAGGGGAACATTGAGATGAGGGCAGCGGTTCAGGTAGACGTAGAACTGGTCATCATTTCTGAGCGCAAAGACATCATCAACGCCATTTAGACTAAAAGAGCGGGCCTGTCCTTCTGTCAGGCTGGAGACCTTGCATAGCTTGCTTAACATCAGATAGACAGGGCTTGCTCAAAATCCGCCAGCAGATCCTGTTGATCTTCAATGCCGACTGAAAATCTGACCATAGAATCGGCTACACCCATGGAGGCTCGGCGTTCTGCTCCCATTTCATAATAGATGGTATGGGCAACAGGGATTGCCAGCGTTCGGTTATCGCCAAGATTACTGGAACTTACCACCAGCTCCAGGCGATTAAGAAAATCAAAGCAGTCGATACTGTCGTCCAGTTCAATACTGAAGATAGCTCCAAAATGCTGAAATAATTCAGCGGCTCGCTGATGTTGCGGGTGATTCTGCAGGCCGGGGTAAAAAACTTTTTTCACTTTTGGATGTTGCTCACAATAGCTTGCCAGGGTCAGAGCATTGTCGCAGGCTTTGTGAATACGCAGACTGAGGGTATCTGAACCTACTGATAAATGATGTGCAGCTTCCGGGGCCAGTGCGGCGCCAAAATCTCTCAAGCCTTTTTTACGAATCTGGGTGATTCCCCACTGGACGGATTCCTTAAGTTTGTAGTTGTCATAAATATTGCCAAAACTACTCCAGTCAAACAAACCGGTATCAGTGACGCTACCTCCCAGGGCGTTACCATGTCCTCCGATATACTTAGTCAGAGAGTTGATGATCAGGCTGGCTTTGACACTTGCCGGTTGAAAAAGACAGGGAGATGTCATCGTATTATCAACAAAATAAATGAGTCCGCGTCGTTCACACAGGTCCCCGATAGCGACGAGGTCGGCGACCTGGGTAACTGGATTGGCTATGGTCTCAACAAAAACCAGGCGTGTATTGTCCTGAATAGCATTTTCAACCTGAGTGGCATCGGTGGCATCAACAAAGCTGACTTCGATGCCTAAAGTTGCCAGCGTGTTGAACAGGCTGTTGGTATTACCAAACAAAAAGGCACTGGAGACGATATGGTCCCCGGCTCGGAGTAATGCCAGCAGGGTAGAGCCAATCGCTGCCATTCCAGTTGCAAATATGACGCTGGCCTGGCCATTTTCCATCAAGCTGATTTTCTGGGCGAGCGCTTCAACCGTGGGATTGCTCTGCCTTCCATAGGCATAGCCGCTCCGTTTGTTTTGAAATACATCTGCCAGTTCCCGTGCATCTTCATAGCCATAGGCAACCGAAGGGTGAATGGCTTTATGCAATACCCCGTGTTCTGGTTTGCCCGCGCGGTCCGCGTGCAAAATGGTGCTGGAAAAGCCTTTTTTCTTCATGGCTTATTATCCTCGCCAATTGGAGGGCGGATGATACTCCTATTTCCGGTGGTATTGAAGGCAGAAGCGGCGGGACAGCTTGGATACAACCCAATATTGATGAAGAGCCACAGGCATAAAAAAAGGGGCTGCAGTTTACAACAGCCCCTTTTATTTATGACGTTTCGGCTAAAAACGGCAAGTATCAGGTAATAGTGAGCGTTCGGGTGAATTGCCCGTAATTTTCCCAGCGAGAAATTTTTTCCGGCAAGTCCTCAGGCCTCGCCTGAACCTGACCATTCACATCTGTAACACGGGATACAATTTCATGATCTCCCGGACTGGCATTTTCCCAGACAAAGTTGAATAACTTCCAAGAATAACGGGTAGAGCCCGACAAAATTTGCGCTTCTTGCCATGGGCCATTATCAATTTTGACCTCCACGCTCCGAATTGCGGTGCCATCATTCAGCACAAAACCAGTAATGTTGTGGCGGTTACCCTGGCGGGTCACGCGTGTGATAGCCGATTTGAGCTGGATGCGAGTTACCAGTCGTTCTTCCCAGCGCATCTGGCCACCAATATCCCGGCGGCTTAGGGTGACATAGTCACGCGCCATGTATTTACCGGCAAAGCGACGGTCCTGAACATGAATCTGTTCGAGCCATTTGACATTGGCCACACCGTACCAGCCTGGCTTGAGCAATCTGACCGGAAAGCCGTGATAAACCGGCAGTGCTTCACCATTCATCTCATAGGCAATCATGACATCATCATGCATGGCCTCGTTGTAGTGCAACGCCCTGGCAAAGCTTTGTTCAACTTGTGTTTCACGGATGGTTTCCATGCCCAGGTCTGCACCATAGAAAACAATTTCAGTACCGCCATTCTGTACACCTGCATCTCTGAGCACATCACGAAGCCGACAACCTCCCCATAGAGCATTGCCAATGAGGCCATGATAGATGCCCTGATTGTTGCCGCCGCATTCAAAGGCTGCTGCAATTTCAACTTTAGGATATCGTCGCAGATCAGCCATACTCAGGGTGATTGGGTTATCAACCATGCCAGTTATACGGATGCGATGGTTATTGGCATTCAGTTGTGGCTGGCCATAATGCTGGACGACATAAAACTGGTCTTCATTGCGGGAGTAAAAATCTTCAATATTCTGGGTGTTCTGGAAGAATACACCGCCACCAACCTTTGGCGGTCCAGTAAAATCCGGTGGCATATCGGTAAAGGGAACCATCTCTTCACCCTGGGCGAGTGCGCTTTGAGATAGGAATGGCACTGAACCAGTCATGGCAAAACCGCCCATCAGCATGCCACCCTTGAGTAAATTTCTTCTGTTCTTATCTTTCTCTTGTTCTGACATATGCCCCTCCACTGATTTGAACATTGATTATTTCGCCGGGCTATGAAGCTGTCAAGGTAAGCGCTTCAGGGTAGCCTGTTTGCCTGGAATACCGGGAGAGCATCAATTTTTTGCTCGATCTCTCTAATGCGCAATTCATAGGCTTCCGAATTGCGGCTACCGTAGCGGCGAATAAACTCTACTTCACTGATGCCATCCGGCCCACCCACGAGTGGCATAAAGGCATCTTCGCGTTGCACTTTAGCGAAAAAGCGCTGCAGATTTTCGGCAGCAGACTCACTGGTATTACTTAAAATGCCCAATCGGGTACCCACCCGATTGGCGCTCATGTCACTGAAACTAAAACCTGAACTTGTCCGGCTGTCCTGCACCTCTTTATAAAAGGCCAGGATATCTGCCAGGTCATTATCGGCATAAGCAGCAATGGCTGCTGAGGCAATCAAATGTCTGGGAAGATCATCACGCGACTCCAGGGTGATTCTGAGCTGCCGCGGCTGGCTCAATTCGGCAGACAGCGGCCCCAGCAGATCTGCCAGGTTCAGTTCGGTGAGCACATAAGCACACAGAACTGTGAAAATTGCGCGATTTTCTTCCTTTGGCCTGCCTGGCATGGCCAGCGCATGAGAAAACAGTGGAACCAGGACCTCCATCAGACTGGCTGAGCGGCGGTTCTCGGGTAGGCCAGCCAGGATTTCCTGCAGTCTTCGCTGATAGCTGAGCAGTTGTTCTGCCGTCAGCGGATCGATTAATAATTGCCGGGCCAGGCTTTGAAGACTGAGCAGGCTTTCGGATTCCCAGTTCAGGTTAAATTCGATACGCTGATCAGCGATCCTGATGCTGTTTATGGATGCCAGGATAACCGAGGCAAGTCGGAAATTGGGGTCTGTGCTGACGAAATCCTTGACGGCATCAAGCAGGGGCTGAAAGATGAAAGCCGGAATTTCATGGTCAGAGAGTTGCAGCCCTGCGAGAATAAAGTGGTTATCCTCGGCAATAAAACGGGCTGAGAAATTCAGGTAACTCCTTGATATTATTAGATTTATAGCTACTGTCCCTTCAAGGCTCAACAACTCAGGCTGATAGGTCAAGTTGGCTCCTAGGCCCTCAAGCCATTGGTTGTCAGCGTTTAGCCCCTGCCTGATGAGATAAGTCAGCAGCGCATTACTTTCCTGTTCATTAAGCTCAATTAGCAAGGTCTCGCTGCCTCCCAGCAAACCGGGACCGTTATTCAGCACAATTC
>JAYQVM010000049.1:0-11849 GCA_038148435.1 Gammaproteobacteria bacterium
GTATTGGTTTCATTGCAGTGATAGGTGGTATGAGAGAACAAGTATGCACATTAACAGGGTGGGCTCAGCGCGATGAGTAATTTAACAGAAGGGAATATGATCGTCGGATTGGATATCGGCACTTCTAAGGTCGTGGCGATAGTCGGTGAAGTGGATTCTGAGGGTGGCCTGAATATAGTCGGTATCGGGCGGCATAAATCCCGTGGCCTCAAAAAAGGTACGGTGGTGAATATTGAATCAACGGTCCAGTCCATTCAGCGCGCCATAGAGGAAGCAGAGTTGATGGCGGGCTGTCAGATTCACTCGGTTTATGCCGGTATTGCCGGCAAACATATCCGCAGTATGAATTCACATGGCATCGTGGCAATACGGGATAAGGAAGTCTATCCGGCAGATATTGAACGTGTCATTGATGCCGCACAGGCAGTAGCTATTCCTGCTGACCAGAAGGTGCTTCACATACTACCGCAGGAATACATCATTGATTCCCAGGAGGGTGTAAAAGAACCACTGGGGATGTCAGGTGTGCGATTGGAAGCCAAAGTTCATCTTGTGACCTGTGCTACCAACGCAGCACAGAATATCGAAAAATGTATTCGCCGCTGCGGCTTGGAAACTGATGAAATTATTTTGGAACAACTGGCCTCGAGTTACTCCGTACTGACCGAAGATGAAAAGGAGCTGGGCGTCTGTCTGGTTGATATCGGAGGCGGCACAACTGATATTGCCATCTTCACTGAAGGAGCCATCCGCCACACCGGTGTTATTCCAATTGCCGGTGATCAAGTGACCAATGATATAGCCATGGCCTTACGCACACCGACGGAAAATGCCGAGGAGCTAAAAATTAAATATGCCTGCGCTCTTTCTCAGTTGGCCAGTCCAGATGAAATGATCAAGGTGCCGAGTGTTGGTGACAGGCCAGCACGAGAGCTGTCCAGGCGGGCACTTGCTGATGTGGTTGAACCACGTTATGACGAACTGTTCCACCTGATTCAGGCAGAGCTGCGTCATAGTGGTTTCGAAGATATGTTGGCCGCTGGTCTGGTATTCACGGGGGGCACCAGCAAGATGGAAGGTGTAGCTGAACTTGCAGAAGAAATTTTTCACATGCCGGTGCGAGTAGGAATGCCATATGAGGTTAGCGGGCTGGTCGATATAGTTCGCAACCCAACCTACTCAACGGGTGTGGGTTTATTGATGTACGGGTTGAAACAGCATCAGGAAAAACAGGAGGGTAGGGAGAAAGGATTATCAGGAATCAATATTTTTGACAGGGTAAAACGATTTTTTACCAGTGAAGAATGAAGGTCAATTTTTATAACGAATTTAAACTTACGGTAGAAAACAGAGGGGTAATGCTATGTTTGAGATCATTGATAATATTGCGCAAAACGCAGTAATAAAGGTGATTGGTATCGGTGGTGGCGGAGGAAATGCTGTCCATCATATGTTGAGTAGCAGTATCGAAGGTGTAGAGTTTATCTGTGCCAATACTGATGCTCAGGCGCTTGAAAAAATCGACACAAAAATGAATCTGCAGCTGGGTAATAATGTCACCAAGGGACTTGGTGCGGGTGCGAATCCAGAGCTTGGCAGACAGGCAGCAATTGAAGACAAGGACCGTATTCGGGAAATTATTTCCGGTGCTGACATGGTCTTCATTACTGCTGGCATGGGTGGCGGAACCGGAACGGGTGCAGCACCGGTTGTGGCAGAAATTGCACGCGAAATGGGTATATTGACGGTTGCTGTAGTAACCAAACCCTTTCCCTTCGAAGGTCGTAAACGCATGTCTATTGCAGAAAAGGGAATAAAGGAGCTGGAGGAGCACGTTGATTCTTTAATCACCATTCCAAATGAAAAACTGATGGATGTGCTGGGTAAAGGTGCAACCCTATTGGATGCATTTAAGTCAGCCAATGATGTTTTGTTGGGGGCAGTAAAAGGAATTGCAGATCTGATTACCCGACCTGGCATGATCAATGTGGATTTTGCTGACGTCAGCACAGTAATGTCTGAAATGGGTATGGCCATGATGGGAACAGGTATTGCTAAAGGTGAAAATCGTGCTGTTGAGGCGGCCCAGACTGCAATCTGTAGCCCACTGCTTGAAGACATCAACCTGCAAGGTGCGAGGGGTATTTTAATTAATATCACTGCTAGTGAGAGTCTCACACTTGGAGAATTCTCTGAAGTGGGTGACACTATTTCCGAGTTTGCTTCCGATGATGCCATTGTGGTTATCGGCACGGTGATCGATTCTTCGATGGAAGATGATATCTGTGTAACGGTTGTTGCAACGGGTCTAGGCGTTCAGGGGATGGAACAGCGGCCGACCAAAGTTGTGGATAACACCAAAAAGGGAATTAATCCCGCCGTTGATTTCAAATCTCTGGACCGACCAGCTGTGATGCGAAAAGCCGGCAGTGCGGCTGTTATGAGTGAAAAAGTAGAAGAGAAGCCAGTACTAGCCAAGGCCGTCGGCGCTGAAACAGATATGGATTATCTGGATATACCGGCTTTTTTGAGAAAACAGGCGGATTAAAGGAACTAATGGCGCGAGTGCTGTCTTATATAGCAAGCTCAATAAAAAGCAGTTTGCAGTCCCTGATTGTTTGGGATAGCGCGATGAGTTTGCTAGGATTGCCCTACTTATTTGGAGTCGCCAGTTTTGGTAGCCAATAAAAAAATAGGAAGAGTTGTATAAATGATCAAACAAAGAACCCTTAAGAATATCATTCGCGCCACTGGCGTTGGCTTGCACACAGGGGAAAAAGTTTATCTGACTCTGAAACCGGCTCCTGCTGATACTGGGATTATCTTTACCCGCGTCGATCTGGATCCGCCTGTCCAGATACCGGCACTAGCAGAGAAAGTGGGCGATACTACCCTGTCCTCCACCTTGATGGAGGGAGACATCAGAATTTCTACCGTGGAGCATCTCATGTCAGCCATGTCAGGCCTGGGTATAGATAACGCCTATGTGGATGTCAGCGCACCGGAAGTGCCTATCATGGATGGCAGCGCAGGTCCTTTTGTGTTTTTGATTCAGTCTGCGGGTATTGAGGAGCAGGATGTTCCTAAGAAATATATCCGTATTACTAAAGAGCTCAGTGTCGAGCAGGAAGACAAAAAAGTAAGCCTCAAGCCATTCAGAGGCTTTAAGGTAAGTTATACACTCCTCTATGATCATCCGGTTCACCGTAAGCACACAAAGCATGGCTATATCGATTTCTCTAGTACTTCTTTTGTTAAAGAAGTCAGCCGGGCTAGAACCTTCGGTTTCATGCATGAATTCGAAGCGCTAAGGACCCGTAATCTTGCACTTGGAGCCAGTATGGAAAATGCTGTAGCCGTTGGTGATTACCGTGTTCTCAACGAAGATGGCCTGCGTTACGAGGATGAATTCGTTAAACACAAGATCTTAGACTCGATCGGCGACCTCTATCTCCTAGGCAAGAGCTTGATTGGGGAATTTTCCGGATATAAATCGGGACATGCCCTCAATAATGCCTTATTGCGCAAATTACTGGCTAACGAGGATTGCTGGGAAATTGTGACCTTCGACACCGAAGAAGAGGCGCCAATTTCCTATCTAAGACCCCAGTTTGCCTGATCGTCGATCGCCTTGCTAGGCCCCGTAATGAGAGGCCTTAATGGACATGCGAGTGATTTAGTGGTTAACTTCTTGTTTTAGTCCGCAGGTTTACATACAACAGTTACAGCATCCTCGATTTTCGATGAAAATTATCATTGTTGACCAAAAGTATGATGATACCAAATCATTGGTAATCAAGGGATGGGTGTGTGTGTTTATTACCTTCTGTTTCCTGGGTTTGCCAGTGGTATTGGGTTATTACGGCTACCAGTTCAGTGCCGGTAAAAATACCGAAATTTACAGTGGTGAGGCCGCGCAGCCCCTGGTAGACAAGCTGGTTCAGGTTAATCATGGCAATGGATATGAGTCGATCTATTCCCACAACCAAGAAATTCTGCTGAATGCCGGTGACATCATCAAAAAAGGTCAAATCGTCGCTCTCTCGAGTAATTTCGGGCGGTCCACCGGTCCTCATGTCCATTTCGAAATCCATAAAAACGGACGGATAATAGATCCCGCCTCTTATATCAGCCGCACCAATCGGTGACAATTCCCCTTTAAACGGAGGGATCAGCATCCCGCCTGATAGATTCTTCGTTGTTGTCTGAAGTGAATTAACTGGCCCCAAGGCCGAAGCTATTAGCAAAATGGAAAAGTAGTAGTTATGTTGACAAAAATTTTTGGAAACAAAAACCAGCGTGAAATTAAGCGCTTGAACAAAGTCGTCAATCAGATCAATGAGCTGGAAGAAGACATGCAGGCTCTTTCTGATGAACAGTTGCAGGCTAAAACTGCTGAATTCAAGAAACGTTATCAGGAAGGTGAAACCCTGGACGACCTGCTTGTAGAAACCTTTGCGACAGTGCGAGAAGCCAGTGTCCGGGTGCTGAAGATGCGCCATTTTGATGTTCAGCTAATCGGCGGCATGGTGCTGCATCAAACCAAAATAGCTGAAATGCGCACTGGTGAGGGGAAGACACTGGTCGCCACACTACCAGCCTATCTCAATGCTATTACCGGCATGGGTGTCCATCTGATTACCGTCAATGATTACCTGGCAAGCCGTGATGCTCAATGGATGGGTCCGCTTTATGAGTTTCTGGACATGCGGGTCGGAGTGGTTGTACCTGGTCAGGACGCGGATACAAAACGTGCTGCCTATCAGGCAGATATAACCTATGGCACGAATAATGAATTTGGTTTTGATTATCTAAGAGACAACATGGCATTCCGACTGGAAGATCGTTTTCAACGGGAGCGGTATTTTGCCATTGTCGACGAGGTGGATTCGATTCTCATTGATGAGGCTCGTACTCCTCTGATCATTTCAGGCGCCATCAAGGACAGTGGCAAGCGATATCAGGCGATAAACGCACTGGTGCCAAGTTTGAAAAAAGGTAAAAAAGGTAAGGAAAAATCCCAGATTGAACGGCGGATTGAAGGAGATGAAGTCGTGGACGGAGATTTTGTGGTGGATGAAAAAACCCGTCAGGTCGAGCTGACTGATAGTGGCCATGAGAAAATCGAAGGGCTTCTGGCCAGTAAAGGAATGCTGGGAGAGGGAGAAGACCTTTACTCGGCTACCAACCTGAGCCTCCTGCATCAGGTTCAATCTGCCCTGCGTGCACACTATCTGTATCATCGGGAAGTTGAATACATCGTGCAGGATAACCAGATTGTTCTGGTCGATGAGCACACCGGAAGAACCATGCCAGGCAGACGCCTTTCTGAAGGT
The DNA here is from genome assembly GCA_038148435.1 of Gammaproteobacteria bacterium. GTDB lineage: Bacteria > Pseudomonadota > Gammaproteobacteria > Pseudomonadales > Pseudohongiellaceae > UBA5109. The sequence goes on from JAYQVM010000049.1 coordinate 5,337, forward strand.
CTGCATCAGGCCATTGAGGCCAAAGAAGGCGTGCCGATTCAGAATGAAAGCCAGACTTTGGCTTCCACCACTTTCCAGAACTATTTCCGGCTCTATGAAAAGCTGGCCGGCATGACAGGAACAGCGGATACCGAAGCCTTTGAGTTTCATCAGATTTATGGCCTGGATGTGGTGGTGATTCCAACCAATATGCCGATGGTTAGGGAAGATGCCAATGACATGGTATTCCTGAGCATGCAGGAAAAATTCAACGCAATTGTCAGAGATATCATTGCCTTTCGTGATAAGGGTGCGCCGATCCTGGTTGGTACGGCTAGTATCGATACCTCGGAAATTCTTTCGAAATTTCTGAACAAGGAAAAGATCGAGCACCAGGTTCTAAATGCCAAATATCATGCCAAGGAGGCTGAAATCATCGCCCAAGCTGGAAGACCTGGCACCGTTACCATCGCTACCAATATGGCCGGTCGCGGAACGGATATTGTATTGGGCGGCAACTGGGAGGCAGAAATTAAAACCCTGGAAAACCCGAGAGAAGAACACGTAAATAAAATCAAAATGGAGTGGAAAAAACGCCATAAGCAGGTGCTTGATGCCGGCGGTTTGCACATCATTGGAACCGAACGTCATGAGTCTAGACGTATTGATAATCAGTTACGTGGAAGAGCCGGTCGTCAGGGTGACCCGGGCTACTCACGATTTTACCTATCACTGGATGATAACCTAATGCGTATTTTTGCCTCGGAGCGGGTGAGCAATATCATGCGACGTCTTGGTATGGAAGAAGGCGAGGCCATTGAACACCGTATGGTGACCAACTCCATTGAAAAGGCACAGCGCAAAGTGGAAGGCCGCAACTTTGACATTCGCAAGCAATTGCTAGATTACGATGATGTTGCTAATGATCAGCGGCAAATTATTTATCAGCGTCGGAATGAACTGATGGAAGAGTCAGATATTTCTGATGTGATTGCAGATATGCGTGAAACTGTGGTCAATCAGGTTATCAGTAACTATATCCCACCGCAGAGTGTTGAGGAGCAATGGAACATCCCCGGCCTGGAAAATGCCATATTGGTCGAATTCGGTGAGTCTCTGCCGGTTCAACAATGGCTAGATGCTGATAAAACACTGTATGAAGAGTCGCTGCGGGAAAGAATTGTAGCGGCTGTGGCTGAATCCTATGCCGCTAAATGTACTGAAGTTGGCCTGAATATGAAAATTTTTGAGAAGCAGATTACCTTGCAAATTCTGGATACTCTCTGGAAGGAACATCTGTCGCAAATGGATAGTCTCCGGCAAGGAATTGGTCTGCGTGGTTATGCTGGGAAAAACCCCAAGCAGGAGTATAAACGGGAAGCTTTCGTTATTTTTGAGGAACTGCTCGATAATATTCAGTACGAAGTCATCAAGTTTCTCAGTCATGTAAAAATTCAGAAGAAAGAAGAGCTGGATGCCATCAATAAAAAACGTCAGGAGGATCAGCAACGGGAGCAGACTACTCTGACGCACCAGTCTGCCAGCATGATGGAGAATACCGCCCAACGGGATGCTCAAGCAGCCACCCAGCCGACCCAGCAACAGGCGCCTTTTGTACGTGAAGGCGATAAAGTGGGGCGTAATGAACCCTGCCCTTGTGGGAGTGGTAAAAAATATAAGCAATGCCACGGGAAATTGACTTGAGATCAGCTGTGCATTTATAACTCATGGCTATTTTTGAAACTTTTTGACTATCCCAACAGGGGCCATTTAACTTAATTGTTGTAGTGTGGATTTGATTTGAGTGAACAGAATATAAAATTCTTTCCGGTGCTTGGCATCAAAATGTCAGCTGTCTCTGCCGGAATCAAGAAAGCTGGCAGGCTTGATGTAGTGCTATTTGAATTGTGTGAAGGGGCTAGTATTGCTGGTGTCTACACAAAAAATGCCTTTTGCGCGGCACCGGTGCAAGTGGCTCGTGAACACAATGATGCTGCCCAGGCGCGTTTTCTGCTGATTAATACCGGAAATGCCAATGCAGGAACTGGCCAGGCGGGTATAAAGGATGCCTTGCACTGCTGTGAAAAACTAGCGGCAGTCAGCGGCTTGACGGCCCAGCAGGTGCTGCCTTTTTCAACAGGAGTGATAGGTGAAGCTCTGCCAGTTGAGAAAATAACGGCGGTGTACGCCGAGGCGCTGGCTTCTATGAGTGAGCAAACATGGACAGCAGTGGCTGAGGGTATCATGACTACCGATACCGTTCCCAAAATATCATCGCGCCAGATCAGTGTGGCGGGTAGCAAACTGACCGTCACCGGTATCGCCAAGGGTGCCGGCATGATCAAACCAAATATGGCGACGATGTTGGCTTTTATTTTTACGGATGCGAAAATCGATAAGGCAACATTGCACGAGCTTAACCTTTCCCATGCCACCCGCTCATTTAATCGTATTACCGTGGATGGCGATACCTCGACCAATGACTGCTGCATGCTGACAGCTACCGCTCAAGGCGAACTTGATTATGCTAGCTTGAGTGATACAGATAGAGCTACAGTGAATGCTGTCCTGCAAGACGTTTATCAGGAGCTAGCTCAGTCAATTGTGCGTGATGGTGAAGGAGCCAGCAAATTTGTCACGATTGATATCTGTGAAGGGCTCGAGCAGTCAGAGTGCCTACTGCTTAGCTATGCCATTGCTGAATCACCGCTGGTAAAAACAGCCCTGTTTGCATCGGATCCCAACTGGGGAAGAATACTGGCGGTTGTCGGCAGAGCAGGTATCCCTGATCTGGATATCAGCCAGGTTTCTATATTTCTCGATGATGTCTGTATCGTTGAGAACGGAGGCAAGTCAAGGTCTTACTCGGAAGCGGCAGGACAGGCAGTGGTGAGCAGGCCTGCCTTCACGATCAGAGTTATGTTGGGCCGGGGTAGCATATCGGAACGTATCTGGACCTGCGACCTGTCCTATGATTACGTCAAAATTAACGCTGAATACCGTAGCTGAAGTTCATGCCATCAAAAGTCCATGTTGCTGTTGGCATCTTATTCAATGCTGCTGCTGAGGTCTTGATTGCCTTTCGTGACCCTAGCAAGCATCAGGGCGCTTTGTGGGAGTTTCCAGGGGGAAAACTGGAAACCGCTGAAAATGTCCATGCGGCCTTGCGCCGGGAACTTTCAGAAGAGCTGGGCTTGATAGTGGGTGCAGAAGATTCGGCCATAAAATTCCTGCTAAAAATAGAGCATGATTATGGCGACAAGCAAGTATTACTGGATGTGTGGGAAGTCCTGGATTTTGAGGGTGAGGCTATTGGTCGGGAAGGGCAAGGTATTCGCTGGGTAGCGATCGAAAATTTATCTAGCTATCAATTTCCGGCTGCCAATTTGCCGATCGTTAAGTTGTTAAGACAGCGTCTGCTTAGGGTTTATCCTTGAAATCTTCCCAATCATCGGGAGGGTCTTCGGCAGGGATGCTGTTTCTCTCATTGGCCCAGTCGCCAAAATCAATCATCTGGCACCGTTTTGAACAGAAGGGGCGGTACTTTTCTTTCTCAATCCAGGTTATAGCCTTTCCGCATTGCGGACAGGCTATAACCTCAATCCCGGAGTTCGGCGAGTTCTTGGTAATATTCATGAAGCTGTCTTACCTTGTCTTTGAGTTCGGCCAGCGTGCCATTGTTCTCAATCACATCATCAGCCTGCGACAATCGCTGTTTGCGTGTGAGCTGTGATGAAATAATCCCCTTTGCAACTGACCTGTCATTCTGGTCACGCTGCATGACCCGTTCAATCTGCAGGTCCTCCTCGCAGTCTACCACTAGAATCCGATCGACGAAGTCATAGTGCTGACTTTCGATCAGCAATGGCACAACCAGAATAGCATAGCTTGAATGACACGCTGCCAATTGTTGCCAGGCAAGCTTCCTGATCTGGGGGTGTAAGAGGGCTTCCAGCCATTGCTTTTTATCTGGCTTGCTAAAAATGATTTGTCGCAGTTTGCTTCGGTTTAGCTCGCCGTTTGTAAGCAAAATATCCGAGCCAAAGAAGGCGACTATTTCCTGTAGATTGGAACTGCCGCTTTTGACCAGTTCGCGACTGATCTGGTCAGTATCAACAACGCTAATTCCAAGTTCGGCAAAAAAGAGGCTGACCTGGGTTTTGCCACTGCCAATTCCCCCTGTCATACCAATAATGTTTAGTTCTATCATTGATTTCCCGTTTACTGTCCCCGTATTTATTTGGGCTGGGTATCACTTGAAACGCATTGAAAAATCCACGGCATGGCAGTGTTTGGTCAGAGAGCCGACCGATATGTAATCCACGCCGGTTTCGGCAACAGGTACGATATTGCTTAGGTTATAACCACCCGATGCTTCCAGCAAAACCCTTCCCTTATTCAGGGTGACGGCATCTTTCAACTCATGCAAGCTGAAATTGTCCAGCATCACTATATTGGCTCCAGCCATGATGGCCTGCTCCAATTCATCAAGTGATTCCACCTCGATTTCAACCGGCTTGGCGGGGTCGTATTGACGTGCACTGGCAATGGCTTTAGCAATGCCGCCACAGGCAGCTATATGATTCTCTTTAAGCAGAAAAGCATCATAAAGGCCCAGGCGGTGGTTGTAACAGCGTCCCTGCAGAACGGCATATTTCTGGGCGCGGCGCAGGCCGGGCAGGGTTTTGCGAGTATCGAGAATTTTTACTGCGGTATGTTCGACCAGTTCAGCATAGGCTCTGGCAGAGGTGGTGGTAGCGGAGAGTACCTGTAAAAAGTTCAGCGCAGTACGTTCTGCACTGAGAATATGCTTGGCTGGACCATAAGCCATAAAAATCAGGTCGCCTGGCTCACATCTGCTGCCTTCACTTACTGACCACTTCAGCTCGATCTCCTCGCAGACCTGTCGGAAAACTTCATCCACCCAGGGCCTACCGCAAATCACAGCAGCGTCGCGACAGATGACCTCAGCCTGAGCGAATTCAATTTCCGGCAGCAGAGCAACGCTGATATCGCCGCTGCCGATATCTTCCGCTAGGGCGCTCTTTACATTAAGCTCAAGATCTTCCAGAAATAGGGTCTCAGTCATAATAGGCTCGCTTATACATGATAGTTTATTATAGCCAGTACGCACTTAACTTGATATTGCACATGCAGCGGCCTTTGTCTTGCTTTGTGGTATAACTGGCGTATGAAAATCACCAAGCATCAGCTACAGTCAGCACAACAGCTGCCATCCCCAAATTGCAGTGAACGACCCCTTGATGAGATCAGCCTGCTAGTGATACACAATATCTCCCTGCCGCCGGGGGAATTCGGCGGGCCTTTCATCAGTGAACTATTTTGCAATCAGCTGGATTATTCGCAGCATGCTTATTTTAAAGGTCTCAAAGAGCTCAGGGTTTCATCCCACCTGCTGATCAGGCGTGATGGAGCTATGGTACAGTACGTACCCTTTAACAAGATGGCCTGGCATGCCGGAATTTCATCCTTTGAAGGGCGTGAAGCCTGTAATGAATTTTCAATCGGCATTGAGCTCGAGGGCAGTGATTATCAAAAATTTACGAATGAGCAATATGACTGCCTCATAGAGGTGAGTAAACTCTTGTTGAAGAGCTACCCTGACATTAACCCTCAGCGAATCGTAGGTCACTCCGATATAGCGCCTGAACGCAAAACTGACCCAGGCCCCTTTTTTGACTGGGCACGTTATTTTTCGGCTTTCCAGGCTTGATTGTTGTCACTACACCATCCAAACTATTGAAAAATAATAAAAATATTTATTTTAGATCTTAGAAAACGGCAATATTGTAGTAAAACTACAAAAATATTCAATTAAGGTTGGATAAAAGCAGTTATATCTGGTATAATTGTGCGCAATTGTAGCTATACTACAGAAATGAGAGACTGATTAGGAAAGACTTTAGAGAACTATTATGTCAGTGAGTGATAAAGATATTGATAAACAAGAAACCCGGGAATGGGTTGACTCCATTGCATCCGTGATTAAATATCAGGGGTTAGAGCGGGCACAATTCCTGCTAAAATGCCTGATAAGTAAAGCAACCGAATCCGGTGAACCTTTACCTCCTGATACCTTAATCACTCCCTATCGCAACACCATACCCGTTTCTGCCGAAGATAAAATGCCCGGCGACATGTTTATGGAACGCTGTATTCGTGGAATTGTACGCTGGAATGCACTGGCAATGGTGCAACGTGCCAATAATCTTGGGCTGGATCTGGGTGGTCATATTTCCTCATTTGCCTCCAGTGCCACACTTTATGATGTAGGGTTCAACTATTTCTTTCGCGGCGAAACCGAGAACCGACTGTCCGATCTCATTTTTTTCCAAGGTCATTCATCACCCGGTATTTATTCACGCTCTTTTCTGGAAGGCCGACTTAGCGAAGAAGAACTGGATAATTTTCGTCAGGAAGTTGATGGCAAGGGCCTCTCGTCTTATCCGCATCCATACCTGATGCCGGATTACTGGCAGTTTCCCACAGTTTCTATGGGCCTGGGTCCGATAC
>JAYQVM010000050.1:0-11681 GCA_038148435.1 Gammaproteobacteria bacterium
TTCAATTTTGTCCTGAGTGGCTATCTCAGCTGACTCGATCTGAAAACCCTCTCGCGGGCCTTCTTCATTGATAGTTATTCGTTTTGGTAAGTTCATCATTTTTGTCAGATCTGGGTTAATAATCTCAAAAGTTTTAGTGCCTAAGTTATCGTTGAAATAATATGACTCAATAAATAGAATGAAGTTCTTTTAGCCAGAATTTACAGGACATCGCCATGGCCACTAAACCCAGTTCCGGTGTTGCCGCAGTAGATCGGGCATTGACGATACTTGAAGTCTTTCGCGACTCGGGTGAAAAAGGCCATAGTCTTGCCAGCCTTGCAACCAAAACGGGATTTTATAAAAGTACCATTTTGCGTCTCATGGTGTCGCTTGAAAAATTCGGTTACATTCGCAAGCTTGACGATGGTGCCTACAAGCTTGGACATACTCTGGGTGAGCTGGGTAATATTTTTCATGAATCCTTTGAGCTGAGGGAAATGATTGACCCAGTGCTGAGCAGTATCCTCGAGCAGGTCAACGAGAGCACCTCTTTTCTTATTCGTAAGGACAAGTTTCAACAAATCCTTTTTCGCCATAATACCAAGCTTCGAGTAAGGGACAGCTTTCAGGCCGGCGATATGATGCAAATTGCCGATGGTGGCGCCAGTGCGAAGATTTTTCTTAAATACAAGAGTGCTGTCTTGATTCCGCTGACGCCAAAAACATTCTGTGAAAGCTCCTTCGGTGAAAGAGTGCCGGAAATGGCTGGCGTGGCAGCTCCTGTCATCGGGGAAGGAAATAAATTTATTGGTGTGATTAGTGTTACTGGTCCCGCCTTCAGGCTTAACAAGCAATCCGCCATTAAGATTATCAAGGTCTTGAATAAAGAAGTTAGGGATCTTTGTCTCCAGCTGGGAGCTAGTCAGGATCTGTTTGCTCGATTCTGAGTTTTGATTTTCTGATTGCGTAAGACTACGCAATAAAAAATCTGATGCTCTCATCAGATAACTCCTCTGATTTTCAAGGCTGCAACGTCAGCTTTGCTGATATTTAATTCATTCAGAATCTCTTCGGTATGCATACCTAGCTTCGGAGGTGTCGAACGAGCAGCAGGTTCACACTCAGATAGCTTGAATCCAGCTCTAGTTACACGCAGAAAACCAGACTCAAACAAGTCAGATGGCAGTTCCTGGACAAGTTGACGCTCTTTAATTTGCGGATGCTCAAGAATCTCGGGAACGCTCATGATCCGGCCGGCAGGTATGCCTTCCTTGTTTAAGAGTTCTTCCCAGTATTCAGCATCGTTCTCTAGCAGGCTGCGGGTCAGTTCTGCATTAAGAATTTCACGATTTTTTTTACGATCCTCCGGCTGGGCAAAACGGCTATCCGTTTTAAGTGATTCCCGATTAATAAGGTCGCAAAGTTTTTCAAATTGCTGCTGCTTGTTGGCTGCAATATTGATAAGGCCCTTGCCGGTTTGAAAAGCGCCTGAAGGAGCAGCGGTCATATTCTGATTACCTAATGCGGCAGGTTTAAAACCCGCTGAGAGATAATTGGAAATAACCCAACCAAGCAAGACCAATGTTGATTCCAGCATCGATACGTCGATAAAACGGCCCTTGCCGGTTTTATCACGTTGGTGCAGTGCGCTGACAATAGCGAAGGCTGCTGTAAGTCCGCCGACTGTATCACAAAGCGGGAAGCCCACACGTAAAGGAGCAGAGCCATTACTTTCATCGCCAGTAATACTCATCACGCCGGACAGCCCCTGAATAATTTGATCGTAGGCAGGGTTTTCTTTCAGGGGACCATTCTGGCCGAAGCCCGAAATCGCACAGTAAACGATGGTCGGGTTGATAGCTTTCAGTACTTGATAATCCAAGCCTAGGCGCTGCATGACCCCAGGTCTGAAATTTTCGATGACAATATCTGCGCTTGTTAGGAGTTTTTTAAAAATGGCAACGCCCTCTGCATTTTTTAAGTTTAGGGTCAGTGATTTTTTTCCCGCATTCTGGGCGAGAAAGGAGGCTCCCATAAACTGCCTGTTCAGCTTCTGCTCTGCCCCCAACTGTCTGGCTAGGTCTCCACCATCTGGGTTTTCAATTTTTATGACTTCAGCGCCGAGCAAGGCTAGCTGGTAAGAGCAAAAGGGGCCTGAGAGGACATTGGTTAAATCAAGCACACGCAAGCCTTCAAGCAGATCTGCCGGCATCTTTGCGTTGGGGTCAGAAGCACTCATGCGTAATCAGTTTTTGCTGGTTTCAGTGAGGTTGACATTTTCATTGGTAGAATGAGGTTCATATGAGCTGACTCGTGGAATCATACTGGTAAAGCCAATTATAGCGCTCATGAATCGGAGCCTTACCCATCTCTTTTTCCAGATATTGCGCTGCACTTTCCCTGGTCTCCAGTTCAGTGCTATGAAAACGGTCGGTATTCTTGCGAGCTTCTGTTACAGTTTTAGAGGTGCGCTCTACTCTAGACTGCTCATAAGTCTTTAGAGCTGTTTCAGGGTCGTCAGCATATTTTTCCAAGCAACGAGATAGCACCACGGCATCTTCTATAGACATCACGGCGCCCTGTGCCAGAAAAGGTAGGGTAGGGTGACAGGCATCACCCATCAGAGAGATCCTATTTTTGCTCCATTGCTGCATAGGTGATCTCTCACCAAAGGCCCATTTCAATAGCTTAGGGGCAGAGCTGATTAGGGCGTGTACATCTGGATGCCAGCCAGCATAATCCTTGAGGCATTCCTCATTTGTGCCTTCCATAGTCCAGGATTCGATTTTCCAGTCATGTCGTTCGACTGTTCCAACCAGGTTCATTAATTGGCCGTTACGCAGTGGATAATTGACGAGGTGTTGTCCAGGCCCAATCCAGGTTGAGCCCACCATAACCTGCATATGCTTTGGCAAGTTTTGCATGGGAATGACCGCTCGCCAGGCCATCATGCCTGCAAACTTCGGGTTGTCTGGCCCCCATAACCGTCTACGAATCGTCGACTTGATACCATCTGCTCCTATCAGTATGTCTCCGGAGACCGAGGTGCCATCTTTTAGAAGCAGGGTCGCTGAATTTTCGTTCTGCTGTATGTCTGCAGCAGCCTGGCCGAGGTGAAAGACATCCGGCTTGATGCTGCGAGCGAAATCTACCAGAGTGCCGAGCAGGTCAGGGCGGTACACAGTCAGGTAGGGATAGCCGTATTTTTCGATGGCGATTTTGCCCAGGTCAAACATTGGCCAGCTATCACCCGTGTTCCATAAGCGAAACTCCTTCTTCTCTGGTGCACAAGATACCTTCTTGAGTGCGTCAAACACGCCGAGATAGTCCAGAGCTCTCGAGCCATTCGGGCTGATTTGAACGCCAGCGCCAACTTCACCGAGTTCGGCCGCCTGTTCATAAACTTCCACATCAAAACCTTTGCGTAACAAGGCCAGAGCTGCTGCTGCGCCACCGATACCTCCACCAGCAATGATAATTTTTAGAGTCTTGCTCATGCTGGTGCTCCGGGCATTTCCTGTTGTTTGCTCATTTTGTTGATTTTCATGCGCCTAGATTTCGGGTAATTAGCCAATTGAGTTTTTCCATGACAGGGCTGTCAGTCACTCTTAGCAATATCGCATCAGTGCTGGCCCGATGCTGATAAGCCCGCCAGGCCGGTATCGCAATGGTGTCGCCAAAAGCCCAGCTGAATTCCTCGTCATCAATGATCGTATTGCCTTCCCCCTTGATGACGGCAAAAATGCTGTTGGCCGTTGTCTGTAGTCTTATCGATGAACTGCCGGCGCTAAATCGCAACATAAAAAGCGCCATGGAATCGAGGGCAGGATGGCCCAGTTCGACTAGTTGATCAGCCTCGCCGCTGGAGGATTTATTCGCGCTGTCTAGCTGCTGCAATATGTCTTCCCATCGAAATACCAAAGGGGCTGCTGCGAGGTCTTCGATTTCCGATTCAAAACCTTCGGGGTGCCTCTCGAAAAACATCGGCTCAAGCAGATGTACCAAGGGGACATCGAGAAAGTCCATCCAGTAGCAATCTTCATTACCGATACATTCATGAGCATGCCAGGAGTAGCTTGGTGTCAGTAAAACATCTCCCGGTCGCATTTCCAGACGCTTGCCATTGACAACCGTATATGTTCCCTGTCCTTCAAGTATGAGGCGCAGGGCATTGGGTGTATGGCGATGGGATTTGGCGACTTCACCAGGCTTGATCATCTGGTAGGCGGCAACCATGGTTCTTAATGTGGCATAGCGATTACCAGTTAGTGGGTTGCGCATGGTCAGATTACGCCGTTCTGCATTTTCAGCAGCAACCAGATTGCCAGCTGCCATGAGTACTGGCTTTATTTGTTCGTATTGCCAGCAAAAGGGTAAAAAGTTTTTCTCAGGTTCAGGCCATAAGGCCGGAAATTTTCGGTGCCAGCCACCCTCAGTGTTGAGGCTCTCAAAGCTGTCATAAAGCTCGTCGAGGGAATGAATCTTTTCGTTTCTCATGCCTTATTGCTTGATTATCTGGGGTTCATAGGGTTTATCAAATACTTCTGTTTGGCCATTATTGCCGGCAATGACATCAAGTCTCATTTCCCCTACCTGTTCAATGTGTATACGAATCTGATCACCATCCCTAACCGGGCCGACGCCCTGAGGTGTGCCGGTTGCAATAATATCTCCCGGATATAGGGTCATTACGGCAGCTGCTGTAGTAATCATGCCTGGGATATCAAGTACCAAATCACGCGTGTTTGCCTGTTGTCTTAATTCATCATTGACCCAGAGCTTCATTTCCAATGCGCTTGGGTCAGGCACCTCATCAGACGTGGTGAGCCAGGGGCCGACAGGGCAGAAAGTATCATAGGCCTTTCTTATTACTCTCTCTTCCTTTCCCCTGACTACCATATCCAGCAGGCAGGCATAACCAAAGATATAGGATTGCCAGTCTCTTCTATCAATTCCCCTCGCTTGACGCCCTATGATGATGGCTAGTTCACATTCATGATGTATTTCCCTACCAGGAAGATCAGGCAAGACGATGGCATCTGCTGGCCCACTTACAGATGAGCTCGGTTTAAGGAAAAAGCCCTGATTGGTTGCCCGGTAGTCTGCCTGCATTTCTTTACCATGGGCGTGATAATTAACCGGGTAGGCAACGACTTTATTCGGCCAGGGTACCGGCGTCAAAAGACGAACTTCAGACAATGGTATTGCCTGTGCTTTTGTCAAATATGACTCAATCTGTGGGCGATACTTGTCGAAAGCTGCTATAAGCTGATTACTGGCAACTGGAGGCCAACTTTCAATACCCAAGTCCACTAAGGATGTAATATCAACAATGTTTTCATTCTTGATGACGCCTATTCGTCCTTCGTTAAAACGAGCTATTTTCAAGAGGATGCCCTTTTTGAGTTCTGCAGAATAGAATTATGTTCTAAATATTAACTTTTTTGCTATATTTAACACAAGCCTTAGCGTGCTGGATTTTATTGTTACGCAGATAAAATAATAGAATTAAGTTCTAAGCTATAGAATACTATTTTAGTATATGCTTTCTTGTTAAAGATGTTCCTGAATAGGAGAGAAAATGACGACATTCCCTGAGACGCCCAGTTTTACCGGTTTCAATACCCCTTCTCGTATTGAGGCAGATATTTCTTTTCTTAATTTGCAGGAGGGTTCTATTCCTCAGGAGATAGATGGAGCTTTTTACCGGGTTCAACCAGACCCTCAGTTTCCGCCAAAGCTTGGCGATGATATTGCTTTTAACGGTGATGGCATGATTAGCCGTTTTCGGATTAAGAATGGACGTGTTGACTTTAAACAACGTTGGGCAAAAACGGATAAGTGGATGTTAGAAAATTCAGCAGGCAAAGCGTTATTTGGCTCTTATCGAAACCCGCTCACCGATGATCCCAGTGTTAAAGGAAAAATTCGTGGAACAGCTAATACGAATATCTTTATACATGGTGGTTGGCTTTATGGGCTTAAAGAAGATTCGCCACCACTTGTAATGGATCCTCTGAGCATGGAAACAGTTGGTTACACGGATTTTGCAGGCAAGATGAAGGGTGAAACCTTCACCGCTCATCCCAAGATAGATCCTGAAACAGGAAATATGGCTGGTTTCGGTTATGCGTCCAAAGGCTTGCTGACTAAGGATATGACCTATTATGAAATCAGTCCAAGCGGAGAGTTGCTCTATGATGTCTGGTTTGAGACACCTTATTACTGCATGATGCATGACTTTGCGATTACTACGGATTATGCCCTTTTTTCTGTATCACCTATAACCAGTAACTGGGAAAGGCTGGAAGCAGGCTTGCCGCACTTCGGATTTGATACAACGCTACCTACCTATCTCGGAGTTATGCCAAGACGTCCGGATGCCAGTGCAGCAGACGTGCGCTGGTTTAAAGGTGAAAATCGTTTTTGCGCGCATGTCATGAATGCGTATCAGGAAGGCAGCATGGTCCACATCGATATGCCGGTTGCTATGAACAATTTCTTTCCTTTTTTTCCGGATATTCATGGCGCATCCTTTAATCGGAAGGAAGGTGTCACTCGAATTACCCGTTGGTCAGCCGACATGCGCGGAGACACAGACACAGATGTTGAAACCCGACTCACCGAAATGATGTCGGAATTCCCGCGCATAGATGATCGCTTTACCAGCAAAAAATATCGCTATGGTTGGGTATGTGTTATGGATCCCAGTAGAAATGTCGATGCTAAAGGAGGAGGGGCTGCAGAACTTGCAATGAACTGTCTTGGATTCCTTGACCTGGAGACCGGAGAAGAGCAGGTCTGGTGGGCAGGTTCAAGCTCAAGTATCCAGGAACCCTGTTTTATACCGAGATCTGCAGATGCCGCTGAAGGAGATGGGTGGATAATCATGGTCTGCAACAGGCTCGCCAGCCATACCAGTGATTTACTGCTGTTTGATGCGCTTGAAATCAGCAAGGGGCCTATCGCGGTTGTTAATTTGCCAATACGTCTACGGTTTGGCTTGCACGGCAACTGGGTTGACGCAGACAATATCGGCATGCTGTAACGGCATCTTGTTCTCCGGTAGCAAGAGCTTGAGCTTGCGCTAATTGTACAAACTGTTATAAAACAAAACGACAATAATAAAAAATGTAATGCATCCAGTGTTGCATTAACAAATGAGGGAGCCCTTTCATGAATGTTACTGCAGATCCAGTCAAACTTATTGAAGAATCAAAAATGTCCTCCATGCAGATCGTTGTGGTTGCTGTAGCGATTTTGCTCAATGCGCTGGATGGCTTTGATCTCTTATCCATAAGTTTTGCAGCGCCGGGTATCGCCAGGGAGTGGGGGGTTCCTCCTACGGCATTGGGGATTGTGCTTTCCATGGAGTTGGTTGGGATGGGGATTGGCGCCCTGATTTTGGGTGGTATGGCTGACAGCTTTGGTCGGCGCAATGCTGCGCTGCTGTGCCTGGTATTGATGCTGGGGGGTATGTTGGGTGTTCCCTTTTCTGAAAATACCTTTCAGCTGTCGATATACCGCATTGTGACAGGGATCGGCCTGGGCGGCATGCTGTCGACTTGCAATGCGCTGGTAGCCGAGTATTCCAGTCTAAAGCGCCGAAAGTTGTGTATCTCATTGATGGTGATGGGCTTTTCGCTGGGGGGGGTCGTTGGCGGGTATATTGCCTCGCGCTTACTCGGCATGTTTGACTGGCGGGCTGTCTTTTATTTCGGCTCGATAGTTACCGCGCTGTGTATCCCGCTGGTATTTTTTCTTGTGCCGGAACCTGTCCAGTGGCTGCTGCGCAAGCATCCTGCCAATGCCCTGAATGCAATCAATAAAACCCTGGCGAAAATGGGCCACGCCCTGATCGATAAAATGCCTTCCAGGCTAGTGGATGATAAGTCGGCTGATGCTTCCATTGCCGAGATTTTTGCGCCGGATTATCGCAAGCAGACGATCTTTATCGCGCTGGTGTATGTCCTTCACGCAGTTACTTTTTACTTTCCACTTAAATGGGTGCCGGCGCTGGTTGTTGATCTTGGCTATCCGCCATCAACGGCAGGTTTTGTCCTGACCTGGGCAAATGTGGGAGGCGCTCTGGGTGGCATCATGTTTGGATTCCTTGCACAACGATTTAATCTGAAGACCTTGTTTTTTACCGTTTTGATTATGTCTGGCGTGACTGTCATTATTTTTGGTAATGCTACTTCAAATCTGAATGTCATGACCTTCTTCTGTGCCGTCAACGGTTTTTTCTGTGTCTCAGGGCTTGCAGCCAGTTATGCCGCCCTGGCACAAATCTACCCAACACACAGCAGGGCATTTGGTACCGGATTTACCCTGAGTGTTGGCAGGGGTGGCGCAATCATGTCTCCAATTCTGGCAGGAATGCTGTTCAGTGTGCCCTATGATGTGTCTATTGTGTCGGTATACATGGCATTGGGTTCCTTGCTGGCTGCTGTCTTTCTGGTCTTCCTGCGTTTTCCACAGACCAGAACTGACAGTGAGGCTGCTTCCGAGCCTGCAGTCGCCGCAATCTAGCGGAATCAAGAATGTTTCATTTATCTTCTGTTTCTGGCTATTCGGCTAAGCAACGATAATAAATAAATACCACACGAGGAGCATCTGATATGGCCAGATTCTTAGTTCTAGTTGTAGCTTTGAGTTTTCTCAACGCCTGTGAAGACTCAGACTCGTCTTCCCAAAGTAGTGAAGAGGTGAATGCTGAAGCACAGGGCATTGCTTTTGCCCAAGTTGATGCACAACGTCTGGCAAATGCCGATGCAGAACCTGGTCAGTGGATGAGCTATGGACGCAATTATGATGAACAGCGTTTTAGTCCTTTAACTCAGATCAATACAGAAAATGTCGCAGAACTGGGTCTGGCCTGGTTTGCCGATTTCGATACCAATCGTGGACAGGAAGCTACACCCCTCATCATTGATGGGAGGATTTACGTTTCGAGTGCTTGGTCAAAAGTTTACGCTTTTGATGCCTTAACAGGTGAAGAGCTGTGGTTTTATGATCCTAAAGTACCGGGAGAATGGGCGGTAAATGCCTGCTGTGATGTTGTGAATCGAGGCGTCGCAGCATGGGAAGGCAAAATTTTCGTGGGTACGTTAGATGGCCGCCTGATTGCTTTGAATGCACAAAACGGGGAAGAGCTATGGAGTGTTCAGACCACTGACACTGAATTGGCCTATACCATTACCGGTGCGCCCCGGGTTGTTAAGGGGATGGTCTTGATCGGGCAGGGTGGCGCCGAATTTGGCGTACGCGGCTATCTGTCTGCCTATGATGCAGACAGCGGTGAGCTCTTGTGGCGTTTTTATACGGTTCCCGGCAATCCCGCCGAGGGTTTTGAAAATGACATTCTCACGCAGGCTGCAGAAACCTGGAATGGTGAGTGGTGGGCACTTGGTGGTGGCGGTACGGTCTGGGATTCGATTGTCTATGACCAGGTACTGGATCAGATATATTTCGGTGTTGGTAACGGCTCTCCCTGGAATGCAGAAATTCGTAGTCCGGGCGGTGGCGACAACCTGTTTTTGTCATCCATAGTCGCGGTTGATGCGGAAAGTGGTCAATACCGATGGCATTACCAGACCACGCCGAGGGAAACCTGGGACTACACGGCTACGCAACCCATCATGATTGCCAACCTGCCTGTTAATGGCCAAGACAGGCGAGTTGTTATGCAGGCCCCCAAAAATGGTTTTTTCTATATCCTGGATGCAGAAAAAGGTGATTTGATATCTGCTGAAGCCTTTTCGGAAGTCAACTGGGCCAGCGGCATTAGTATTGAAACAGGACGTCCGATAGAGATACCTGAAGCCCGTTATAATGTTACGGGAGAGGGTAGCGTCGTGATTCCTGGTCCCGAAGGGGCACACAGCTGGCACCCATGGTCATATAACCCAAATACTGGCCTGGTTTATATTCCTGAGATTAGAACCTCCTTTGGTTATGTTTCAGATGAAGAGTTTGCTGTCCGAGATCGTGGCAGTAATCTGGGTGTCGATGTAGTTGCAGGCGCCGGGTTGGTAGCCCAGACTGAAAGAGTTAATGAAGGACGTCTTTTGGCCTGGAATCCTCTTGCCCAGGAAGAGGTTTGGAGTATTTCTTTTGGTTCAGGGCGAGGAGGCGGCACAATGACTAGTGCTGGTAATTTGGTCTTTCAAGGAAATACCAGTCTCCAGGAATTTGCTGCCTACCATGCCGAAACTGGTCAAAAGCTTTGGGCTATGCCGGTGCAAACAGGCATTGTCGCCGGCGCCGCTACTTACATGCTCGATGGTCAGCAGTATGTGAGTGTCGTTACAGGCGTTAGGCCAGTCGGAGGTTATTACGCACCCAACTACTCTCGCTTACTGGTTTTCAAGCTGGGTGGGGATGCCAGCTTGCCGGCACCCCTTGATTTCACTCAGCGAGAACTGAATCCGCCAGAGGCGACAGCATCGCTCGAGATGGTCACAGCAGGTGAAGAACTCTTTGCCGATAACTGCATACTCTGTCATGGTGAAAACAGCAGTTTTCTGAGCCGGGGAACCTTTCCTGACCTCGCCAGAACACCACTTCTATACAGCCAGGAAGCCTTTGATGCCGTTGTGCTCAACGGCCTTTTATCCGATAGAGGCATGGCTTCATTTGGCGAAATTCTTGAGCCAGCAGATACAGAGGCATTACGAGCCTACCTGATTAATGATGCCAACAGCCAGCTTGAGCGGCTGACGCAGCTTGAGATGGATGCGGTTTCAGTAGAATAAATCAAGCAGCTTCCCAAGTCTGGAGGCAAGAAACCTATTAAGGTTTGAGTCTTTACAAGTTGCTGGGAAGTGTCTTGATAGCTCCAAAAGGAATAGCCATGCAGTTCGAAAAAATAAACCCTGTCAGCAATGAAGTGGCAAGTGTCTCAGAAGCGATGCAGGTTGGTGATGTGCTCGGCATTGTTGCGCAAGCGCATCAAGCCTTCCCTGTATGGTCTGGCACTTTGCCAAATGAGCGGCGGCGAATCTTGATGCAGGCTGCAGCTTCCCTGCAGGGTAAAAAAGAACAGATTATTGATGTCATGCTTGCCGAAACCGGCTGCACCAAAAATTGGGCTGTATTTAATGTTGTGCGCGCTGTGAGTATTATTCAGGAAGCAGCTGCGATGACGACACAGATCAGCGGTGAACTTATTCCTTCAGATGTGCCCGGCTGTCTAGCCATGTCACAGCGTGTTCCCATGGGTGTTATCCTTGGTATTGCTCCCTGGAATGCTCCTTTAATTCTGGGTGTTCGCGCCATTGCTGTACCCCTTGCCTGTGCCAATACCGTTATATTTAAAGCTTCTGAGAAATGCCCGCAGACTCATGCCTTGATGATTGAAGCCCTCAAGCAGGCTGATTTTCCAGAAGGAGCAGTTAACATTGTGACCAATGCTCCACAGGATGCTGCTGAAGTGGTTAATGCATTGATTGATAACCGGATGATAAGACACATCAACTTCACCGGTTCTACCGCTGTGGGTCGCTTAATTGCCAAACGGGCGGCTGAACACTTGAAACCCTGTTTGCTTGAGCTGGGGGGGAAGGCTCCGCTGATTGTGCTGGAGGATGCTGATTTAGATGAGGCAGTTGCCGCTTCGGCTTTTGGTGCCTTCATGAATCAGGGTCAGATTTGTATGTCAACAGAGCGCTTGGTGCTTATTGAAGAAGTAGCCGATG
>JAYQVM010000051.1:0-11624 GCA_038148435.1 Gammaproteobacteria bacterium
GATCAGGGTCGAGAAGTAGGCCGCGTTATTATCGGTATTGGTATTGTCGCTCTACTGTTTGCAATTGAGAGGATGATCTATCTGACCATGGTAGGCGCTAAAGTTAATGGTCAGTTGAAAAATACAACAAAACCAACCAAATCAAATCCATTGGGCCGAGTCTTGATGATTTATGAGCAGGATAAGTCCATGGATATTGAAACCCTAGAGTTGAAGCTGGGGGAAGCCATCTTGCAGGAGACGCCGAAATTGGAACGATTTTTGACCCTGTTAAAAATCATTTCTACCGTAGCTCCGCTGATGGGACTTCTGGGTACTGTAACCGGTATGATCGACGTCTTCCAGCAGATAACACTATTTGGTACTGGTGATCCTCAGATTATGGCTGGTGGTATTTCTGCAGCTTTGGTTACCACGGTGCTTGGATTGGTTGTGGCTATTCCTACTGTGCTGTTGCATACCCTAGTTAAGAGCCGAAGTGACCGTATCATTCATATCCTTGAAGAGCAGGCAACGGGTATTATTGCCAGAAAAGCTGAAACAAGCGGTGCGGCATAAGCTTAGACATTACCGGAGAATAGCTTATGTTTGATTTATTTGACGAAAGCTTAATTGCCATTCAGGACTTCATGGAGCGTGGTGGCCCCGTATTGTGGTTGATTGCACTATTATTGTTTGTGAAATGGAGCCTCATGTTTGAGAGGCTCTGGTTTCTGAACAGTGTGCATAAAAATAATACTGCGACTGCTCTTGCAGAATGGGAAAAGCGGGGAGATAAAAAATCCTGGCATGCCCATGCAATTCGCCAAGAGTTGATCTCTCGTGTTTCTCTCGATCTAAGATCAACTATCCCAATGATAGAGGTTCTTGTTGTTGTTTGTCCTCTCTTAGGATTGCTCGGTACGGTAACCGGCATGATCGAGGTATTCTATGTTATGGCCGTGACTGGTGGCGGTGATGCTAAGCAGATGTCTGGTGGTGTTGCAAAAGCAACAATACCTACCATGGCGGGTATGGTTGGCGCACTTTCTGGTATTTTTTCCAGTAACTGGCTAAAACATAAGACCAACCGAGAAATAGAAATATTAGAAGATCATTTAACAATGCAACGAGCCTAATATCTAGTTTTAATTAGAGTAACTGATTTAAGAATAACTATGAAAACATTAGCAAAAGATAAAGAAGAAGGGCAGGCAGGGGAAATTGACCTCACTCCGATGTTGGATGTGGTATTTATTCTCTTAATCTTCTTCATTGTTACTGCGGTTTTTGTCAAGGAAGCGGGTTATGATGTGGTGAAACCCCAGGCGTCTATGGCCCAATTTACGACTCTGGACCCTATTTTGATAGCCGTATCTCCCGCTGGCGAAATCTTCATGGATGGCGATATGATCGAGCAAAGAAACCTACGATTTCGATTGGAACAACGTGTAGCGGAAACGCCTAATGCTCCTGTTATTATTCAGGCAGATCAGCAGGCTACCAATGAATATGTAATATCTGTGATGGATGCTGCTCGTGAGACTGGTATTTCCAGCATACAGATTGCTGCGGAGGAATAGTCATGGTAAGAACAGTTAATGCTCTAGTAGCTGTACTAGCGGGTGCTGCAATAACCTTCTCGCTTTTTTATTTGATGCAATCATTGATTGCCGCAGGCATTGGAGAGCCCGAACAGCGTGAAGTAATTCGTATTGCCGATATCACCATCCCTGAACTCGAAATCGAAGTCACCCGTGCTGAGCCTAAGCCTTTGGAGCCCGAACAACCAGAAGAGGCGCCTGAATTACCTGATTTAACAGCAGATACCATGGATATGAATGCTGGAGAAGGTTTAAATATTGCTCGTGTTGAGGTTGATCTGGGGGCGGTGGATACCAATGTTGCCGTTGGTATCAATGATACCGAGATGCTGCCAATCGTGACCGTGCAACCACAGTACCCAAATCGTGCATTATCCAGAGGTATCGAAGGATGGTGCTTAGTATCATTTACTGTAACGGTTAATGGAACTGTTGAAAATCCGGTTGTGGTGGATGCTGATCCGCCCGATATATTCGATAATGCATCAATTCGTGCTGTAGAACGTTTCAAATTTAATCCTCGCGTTGAAGATGGCCAACCTGTGCCAGTAGAGGGTGTGCAGTACTTGTTTAGATTTAATGTCGACGAATAAGGAGAACTCATGAATCTGCTAAAAGACAGAATAGATGCTTTCTCAAAATTCTTCATACTAGCTGTAGCAGTGGCTCTATTTCCTCTGAGTCTGTCAGTCTCCACTACGTTCAGTTTCATCCAGAGTGCTGCTCTTGCGCAACAAGAGGAAGGACGTCGTGCTCCTCCATCAGCTCGTTCTTCGCAGACCCTGTCACGTAGAGTCTATGAGCGACTCGAGGAAATCATGGAGCTGAGAGATGCAGAAGATATAGAGGGTGCCAACCTAGTGCTGGCAGAAATTATGCAAATGTATGAGGATGGTCGTCTTAATGATAAAGAAGCACTTACCATGTGGCAGTTTTATGCCAATCTGGCGGCACTGGATGAGCGCTATGAGGAGGCAATTGGCTATCAGCAGGAAATTTTGGCAATGGGTGATGTTCTGTTGCCTGAGCAGGTAGAGGATACTTTATCGATGCTGGGGCAGTTGAGTTATGCCATTGAGGATTATCGGGGAGCTATTGACTACTACCTGCGGTACCTAGACGTTGCTTTGGAGCCAGACTTAGATCCTTACCTTCGTGTTGCCTCTGCCTACTACACCATTGAGGAGTATGCAGAAGCGATTCCCTTCATGCTAGAGTTTATTGATCAAAATCGAGCACTAAACGAAGAAATTGATCGTTCTACTTTCTTGCTGCTTAGAGCTCTGTATACCACCTTAGAGCAGTACCCAGAAGCTCTTCAGTTGACACGCGAAATGATTGTCATGTATCAGGATAGGGAAGACTGGGAATTTATGATCAACCTTCTGGGGGTGCTGGAGCGTTTCGATGAGCAGGCTAGCTTCTTGTATGCTATGGATACTTTTGGTTATCTTGACTCTGAAGGCCAAGTGACCAATTTAGCTGCGCAGTTCTTCAATGAAGGTTTTTACTGGGGATCAGCCAAGACCTTAGAAAAAGGGCTTGAGTTGGGAATCCTCGAAGATGAGGTTGATTTCCGCCTCTGGTCTAATATTGGTCAGGGATACCAGTTTTCTCGTGAAGATGAAATGTCGCTTGAGCCTTTGGCAAGAGCAGCTGAACTGGATGATTCTGGTGATACGTATTCCAGGTTGGCAACTGCCTATATAAACCTAAGTCGCTATGAAGATGCTGTCCCGGTGTTTGAGAATGCGTTTGCCAAAGGCGACCTGAACAGGGAAGATCAGACTTTTCTGCGCCAGGCTCAGGTGTTCCTGAATCTTAACCGTTTTGATGAGGCCGTTGGAGCAGCGCGAAATGCTGCACGTGATGAGCGTAGTGAAGATTCCGCCGAAACCTGGATACGCTATATTGAAAATGAGCGTAACCTGTTTAATACCAAGGAGCGTCAGAGAGAGCTTTATCAGGGATTTTTCCGCTAGCCAATCTCTCAGCTTTATTAGAAAACGCACTTTCGGGTGCGTTTTTTTTGCCCTTGAAAAAAATGATCTCAGCCCATATCTATTGAACTTGTTCTAGTTATAACACCCTATTAGTTTCAGGAGATATTGCAATGACGGCTGCACAAAAGCAGACACTTGGATTCCAGACAGAAGCAAAACAGCTGCTGCATCTGATGATTCATTCACTTTACAGCAATAAGGAAATCTTTTTACGCGAATTGATTTCAAATGCTTCAGATGCCGCTGATAAATTACGTTTTGCTTCGCTTAAAGATGACTCTTTGTATGAGGGTGATCCTGAGCTTAAGATTCAGGTGGATTGTGATGAGAAGAAAAAAACCATCACAATTAGTGATAATGGTATCGGCATGACGCGGGAAGAGATTGTTGAAAATCTTGGCACAATTGCCAAATCGGGTACGGCGCAGTTTCTGGAAAGTCTTACAGGAGATCAGAAGAAGGATTCCAAATTGATTGGCCAGTTTGGTGTTGGATTTTATTCTGCCTTTATTGTTGCCGACAAAGTTGAGGTTCTAAGTCGTAAAGCCGGTAATAAAGTTGATTCAGCAGTACGCTGGGAATCCAGTGGAGAATCGGAATTCAGCATTGAAGGCATTGAGAAACCCGAACGGGGAACAACAATCATTCTACACCTGAAAAAAACTGAAAAGGAATTTGCAGAGCCATTTCGACTAAGATCCATTGTCAAAAAATATGCCGATCATATTTCCCTGCCCGTGATGATGCTCAAACAGGACATGAGTGATGATAAAGGCAAAAAGAAAACCAAGGAGTATGAGGCTGTCAACGCAGCACAGGCTTTATGGACACGTCCTCGTACAGAAGTTAAAGATGAGGAATACCAGGAGTTTTACAAGCATATCAGTCATGATTTCGGTAATTCTTTGGTCTGGGGGCATAACAAGGTAGAGGGCAAGCATGAATATACTTCCTTGCTATACCTACCCGCCAAAGCTCCGTTTGATCTATGGACCCGAGATTCTACAAGAGGCTTGAAGCTTTATGTTCAGCGAGTTTTTATCATGGATGAGGCAGAGCAGTTTCTGCCTTTATATCTGCGTTTTATCAAAGGAGTGATCGATTCCAATGATCTTTCATTGAACGTATCACGTGAAATCCTACAGAAAGACCCGGCCGTTGAGTCTATGAAGAGTGCTCTGACTAAGCGAGTCTTGGACATGTTGAGCAAGCTTAAGAAAAAAGATGCTGAAAAGTATCAGATTTTCTGGAAAGAATTTGGCCAGGTGCTCAAGGAAGGACCCGCTGAAGATCCATCTAACCGTGAAAAAATAGCTGAACTGCTTTTGTTTGCCTCAACACACAAAGATCATGCTACACAGGATCAATCGTTATCCGATTATGTTGTCCGGATGCCTGAAGGACAGAATAAAATTTATTACATCAGCAGTGAGACTTTCAATACTGCCAAGAATAGCCCTCACCTTGAGGTTTTCAGGAAAAAGGGTTTGGAGGTTTTGCTGCTGTCAGACCGTGTTGATGAATGGCTGATGAGCCATTTGATGGAATTCGATGGCAAGGTTTTTCAGGATATCACCAAGGGCAAACTGGACCTGGGTGAACTGGATACCGAGGAAGAGAAAAAACAGCAGGAAAAAGCCGATACAGCAGCTAAGCCATTATTGGAACGTGTACAGCAGTCTCTTGAGGATAAGGTTTCCGAGGTGCGTACTACCAATCGCCTGACAGATTCACCGGCCTGTATTGCCGTCGGTGAATATGACATGAACCTGCAAATGCGTAAGTTAATGGAGGCTGCTGGCCAGTCTGTTCCAGCATCTAAGCCGATCTTTGAGCTAAATTTAGAGCATCCTTTGCTGAAGAAACTGGAAGCAGAGAAAGATGATGAGCGTTTCAACGAACTAGCAGCGATTTTGTTTGATCAGGCTAGCCTAGCCGAAGGTGGGCAGTTGGACGATCCGGGCACTTACATACGGCGCCTGAACAAGCTATTACTGGATTTAAGCCAGTAGGTTCATGCTAGCCCATACCAAGACGCGCTGGTTAGTCACAGCGCGTCTAATGATGCCTCACACACAGCCCTGGAAACCATCAATCAATGCATTGAGGGTGCTGCTAGGGCGCATGGCCCTGGCACATAGTTCATCATCAGGCAGATAATAACCACCGATCTCGACAGCAGAGCCCTGTGCCGCGTTCAGTTCACTTACGATGATACTTTCATTTTTGGCCAGTTGCTTGGCTAGCGTTGAAAAATCCTGACTGAGTTCTTGGTCCTCTTGCTGTTCCGCCAGTGCCTGAGCCCAATACAGGGCCAGGTAAAAATGACTTCCCCGGTTATCTAGTTCCCCCACTTTACGTAAGGGTGACTTATTATTCATGAGGAGTTTGCCGGTAGCGGCATCCAGTGTTTTAGCGAGCACCTTGGCTTTTGCATTGTTATTGGCCTGGCTGTAATGCTCATAGGAAACAGCCAGTGCCAGAAATTCGCCCAGTGAGTCCCAGCGTAAATAATTTTCGCTCACAAACTGCTGTACATGCTTGGGAGCAGATCCTCCAGCGCCGGTTTCAAACATGCCGCCACCATTCATCAAGGGAACAATTGACAGCATTTTGGCGCTAGTCCCGAGCTCCAGAATTGGGAAGAGGTCGGTCAGGTAGTCTCGCAATACATTACCGGTCACCGAGATCGTGTCTCGACCTTTTTTCATCCGTTGCAGTGAGAAGCGCGTTGCTTCTACTGGTGACATGATATGAATCTCTAGACCCTCCGTGTCATGCTGTGACAGGTAGCTTTCAACTTTTTTAATCAGTTCGTTGTCATGAGCACGTTGCGGATCCAGCCAGAATACTGCAGGGTCTCCCGTGGCGCGAGCCCGGTTGACAGCCAGCTTTACCCAGTCCTGAATTGGGGCATCCTTGACCTGGCACATGCGAAAGATATCGCCGACTTCAACCATTTGCTCGAGCAAGGGATTGCCCTTTCCATCAAGCACAAACACTTTTCCAGCAGTTTGCATTTCAAAAGTTTTATCGTGAGAGCCGTATTCCTCAGCTTTTTGTGCCATCAGGCCAACATTGGATACGCTGCCCATGATACGGGGATCAAACGCACCGTTTTCCTTGCAGAAAGAAATAGTCTCCTGATACACGCCAGCATAGCAGCGATCAGGAATCACGGCTTTCATGTCCCGCATTTTGCCATCAGCATTCCACATTTTGCCGCCAGCACGGATCGCCGCAGGCATTGAGGCGTCTATAATGACATCACTGGGGACATGTAAATTGGTAATTCCTCTGTCTGAATCTACCATGGCTAGGGAAGGACGCTTGGCGTAGCAGGCCTGAATATCCTTCTCGATTTCGGCACGCTCGGCTTCTGGCAGAGCCTTAATTTGTTGTAGCAGTGAGCCAAATCCATTATTCGGATTCACACCCAGGCTGGAAAAGATGTCAGCATGTTTCTCGAAAAGATCCTTGAAATAGACAGAGACGACATGACCGAAAAGAATGGGATCTGATACCTTCATCATGGTGGCTTTAAGGTGCACGGAAAACAGTATGTCCTGTTCCTTGGCATCCTGCATTTCATTTTCTAGGAATTTTCTCAATTCCCTACAACTGAGCACGCTGGCGTCGATGATTTCGCCAGCAAGCAGAGGGCTGCTTTCTCGGAGCGTGTTGCGCTTTCCCTCTTGGTCTTCAAATACGATGCTAAAAGAGTCATTGGCTTTTAAAGTCAACGATTTCTCGCTACCAAAAAAATCATAGCTTTCCATATGCGCAACATGAGTGTGAGAGTCATTGCTCCATTCCCCCATGGTATGTGGATTGCTGCGGGCATATTGCTTGACGGCGCCAGGTGCCCGACGGTCTGAGTTACCTTCACGCAGCACAGGATTGACAGCACTACCCTTGACCCTGTCGTAACGGGCTTTAATCTCCTGATCTTCGGCTGTATTTGCTTCGGTAGGGTAATCCGGTAACTGATAGCCTTTTCTCTGTAGCTCCTTAATGGTGGCGAGCATTTGTGGCATAGATGCACTGATATTGGGCAATTTGATGATATTGGCCTGTGGCGTTTTAGCCAGTTCACCCAGTTCACTCAGATCATCAGGATGTTTCTGTTCTGCACTAAAGCAGTCTGAAAAAACAGCTAAAATTCTGCCTGCAAGTGAAATGTCTCGACTTTCAATCTGGATCCCGGCGGGTTTGGAAAAGGCCCGTATAATGGGTAAAAGTGAATAAGTAGCTAGTGCCGGTGCTTCATCAGTCTTGGTATAAATAATGGTTTCGTTGTCAGACATGCGGGTCCTTGATCGTACTAGTTTAAGTCAGTCAGCTGCAAACTGGCTGGGTGTATCGCGTTGCTTTTGAGGCTGGGGATTATAGCAACTAGCCGAGGTTTTTACATTCTTTCCAGGGTCTCAATACCCAGCAAATTCAAGCCCTGTTTCAATGTCAACGAGGTAAGTTGACACAGTCCAAGTCTGGACTCCTTGCTGGGACCTTCAGCCTTCAAGACCGGGCAGGCTTCATAGAAACTCATGAAACTGCCAGCTAGTTCATACAGATACAGGCACAGCTGGTTCGGGTAGCATTCAGCCATCAGATCATTGATCAGATCGGCAAATTGAAGCAACTTCAGTGCGAGGGCTATTTCTTCGGCTGCCGCAAGCACGATGGAATAATCAGCATCTGGATCCAGTTCGGCTTTCTTGAAGATGCTACGGATGCGGGCATAGGCATAGAGCAGATAGGGGGCCGTATTGCCTTCAAAGGACAGCATCTGGTCCCAGTCAAAAACATAATCACTGTTACGGTTCTTGGATAAATCGGCATATTTAATGGCAGAAATGCCCACGGTATGAGCGACGATGCGTTTTTCTTCCTCGCTGAGCGAGGGATTTTTTTTCTCGACCACCTTTAGGGCGCGCTCCATACCTTCTTCAATGAGATCAATCAGCTTTACAATGCCGCCGCTACGGGTTTTGAACGGTTTGCCGTCCTTGCCCATCATGGTGCCGTAGCTTAGGTGTTCAAGCGAACATGATTCTGAGGCCAGGCCTGCAAGCTTGGCGACTGCAAAGACCTGTTGAAAATGCAGACTCTGGCGAGCATCCACCACATATAGTATTCGATCGGCTGCCAGAGTCTGGTAGCGATGTTGGATGGCAGCCAGGTCTGTGGTGGCATAAAGATAGCCGCCATCGGATTTTTGAATGATCGTCGGTAGGGGGTCTCCATCCTTGTTTAGAAAATCTTTCAGGAATACGCATTGGGCGCCCTCTGACTCTTTTAGCAGTTCTTGCTGCTTCAGGGTATCAAGTATCCCTGCTAGTTTGTCGTTATAGAAACTCTCGGGAACGATATCTTCCTCACTCAGCGTGATATTCAGGGCGCTATAGAGTTGCTGGCAATGCGCAATCGAGACCTTGATAAACTCCTGCCACAAAGCCAGGCACTGGGGGTCTCCTGACTGAAGCTTGACTACATTTTCCCGGGATTTCTGGGCAAATTCAGGATCCTCATCGAAGCGTTGCTTGGCTTCCCGGTAGAAAATTTCAAGGTTTTCAAGCTCCGATTGTGGATCATCGAGCTCCAACATGAAGGTAATTAGCATGCCAAACTGAGTGCCCCAGTCCCCGAAATGATTCTGCCGAATCAGTTTATGCCCCATCCATGCAAAGGTTCTGGCGATGGCATCGCCGATGATGGTGCCGCGCAGGTGACCAACATGCATTTCCTTGGCGAGATTGGGGGAGGAGTAATCAATGACGATGCATTGGGTTTGCTGGCTTTGCGGAACCAGGCGCGCTTTATCCAGACTGGCAAGTGCCTGATTCAAATAATCTTTTCTGATAAAAATATTGATAAAACCGGGGCCTGCCAATTCGACTTTTTCGGTCAGTTCGCCCAGATCCAGTTGCTGCAGAACAGCTTCGCCCAGTTCTCTTGGGTTTCTGCCAAGTCGCTTGGCCAGCGGCATGACCCCATTTGCCTGATAATCACCGAACTGAAGGGACTTGGAGTAATTTATCAATGCGGGACAATCGGTTTCACCGCTCGCCGCGCAAAGTGCGTCTGATATTTTTCGTTCAAGCGTATCGCGGAGATTCATACTAAAGACAGCCCAGTTAAATGAGCGCGCATTTTACACGAAAGGCCAGCAAGGGTCAGTAAGAGAGCGAGACAAAGAAGTCCTGTTATTAGCTGCGAAATATTGACTTCGGGTCTTATCAAAAGCGCAGATTTCAGCTAAAGTGGGTTTATGGATCCTGCCGGGAGCACAGCAATGAAAATAACATTGAAAAAAGACTTTCTCTTGTCCACTCTAGATGACTCACAGGACAAGCTTGGTGCATTCACGCCAGCGGACCTTAGTCGTCGTGGCTTTCTGAAAGCATCCGGCGGGGCAACAGCCTGTTTTTCTCTGGCTTCGTTTGTTCCGGCTGGTCCGGCCAGTGCGGCAGAAGCGAGCGATTCAGATCATCTGGAACTGAACGCCTTCGTGGAAGTCCATCCCGATGGCGCCATTCGAATTTATTCCCATGTCCCTGAAAAGGGGCAGGGGATTAAAACCTCATTGCCGATGATTGTCGCCGAAGAATTGGGCGCTGACTGGAATGATGTGACCGTGGTGCGTGCCCCATTTAATGAGTCAGTTTACGGTATCCAGCGAGCCGGCGGTTCAACCTCAACTCCCCGTGAGTGGAACCCGATGCGACAGGCTGGCGCTGCCGCACGTGTGATGTTCGTCTCGGCAGCTGCCAAGCGTCTTAATCTCAGCCCGACAATGCTTTATACCGAGAATTCAGCGGTGATCAACCGTGAAAGTGGAGAGCGTATCAGTTTTGCCGAATTGGCCATGGATGCGGCAATGGAGCCGATTCCTGATATTGAGTCCCTGGTTTTCAAAAACCGCGAGGATTACACCCTCTTGGGCACACGAGTCAGTGACGTCGATAACCCGACTATCATGAGAGGAGGCAGTCTGTTTGGCTCTGATCTGCAATTGCCGGGCATGCTTTATGCGGCTTATGAGAAATGTCCAGCCACTTACGGCACCGTGGCTAGCGCTAATCTGGATTATATCAAGACCCTGCCTGGCGTTGTTGATGCCTTTGTTGTGCAGGGGAATGATAATGCTGGCGAACTGCTCGATGGTGTTGCCATTGTTGCACGCAGTACCTGGCAGGCTTTCCAGGCAAAACAGCAGCTAGAAGTCGAGTGGGATACCTCGGCTGCTTCGGTGGATGATAATGAGCGCTTTTTTTCGGAAGCCACAGCCATTGCCAACGGTGGCTGGCCAGAAGCTGATCAGGTCGGGGTTGCTGGTAACGTGGAAGAACAGTTTGCGGATGAAAACACAGAAGTTGTTCAAGGCACCTACCGTTTCCCCTATCTGGCTCATGCCTGTATGGAGCCGATGAACTGCACAGCGCGCTATGACAGGGCGACTAATAGTATCGAGATATGGGCCCCGACCCGACAACCTCAATTGACCCTCGCCGCGATGGAAAATGCTCTGGGTATACCGCCTGAAAATGTCACCCTGAATATGATTCGCATGGGTGGTTCATTCGGGCGGCGAAGACTGCAAGATTATTCTTCCGAAGCGGCTGCCATCGCCATGCGCGTGAATGCGCCCGTCAAGCTGCAATGGACACGCGAAGATGACCTAACCCATGACCAATACCGGCCCGGAGGCGTTTACGGTTTCAAGGCTGCTGTGAGTCGGGAAGGCCGCGTCACCGCGATGCAGACTCATCTGGTTGGCCCCTCTATTCGAGGCCGGGCCGGTGCGGGTGTCAATCTGTCTGAGAATGAGTTTCCAGCCCTGAATCTGGATAATTATCGTGGAGCGCTATCTCTCATTAACACCAATACGCCAACAGGGTCCTGGCGTGCTCCTGGCTCCAATGCGACCGGTTGGGCTGTGCAGAGTTTTATTGCAGAGCTGGCTGCCGCTGCAGGGCGTGATCATGTGGATCTGCTGATTGAAATGATGGGTGAGCCACGCTGGTTTGAGCCAGGC
>JAYQVM010000052.1:0-11541 GCA_038148435.1 Gammaproteobacteria bacterium
ACAATGAATGCTATCGCGGCCCCGGAGTTTTGCAAAAAACCATTGATCCTGAAACCGGACAGACACGAACTTTCAAAGAAAAAGTCCAGCTACAAAAATTCTTCGCACTCCTTACCTTTTTTATTATTCATGATGTCATAGATAAGCCCGTTCACCGCCTTGTGATCCATCAGGCTCACATTGATGCCACGGATATCACCATCATTCCGAATCAGTGCGGCATACCTGTAGTCACATGAAAATCTGATGCGCGATACTATATCCTGAAATTAAGGAATCCTAGAATATTCATTCTAAGTTTTACCTACTATAATCAATGATATCTGAAATAACCAATATAGAGTCGTGAGCGACAACATCTCAGAAAAAATTATCGAAATTCGCGAACGAATCAGAATGTTCGAAAATCGCTATCATAGGGCCCCGAATTCAGTCAGCTTGCTAGCGGTGAGTAAAACGCAAAGCGCCAGCAAAATTCAAGAGACCATTGCCTGTGGTCAGTTCGCGTTTGGTGAAAACTACCTGCAGGAAGCCATTGGTAAGATTAAACAATTAGGTCATGAACATCTGCAATGGCATTTTATCGGCCCCATTCAATCCAATAAAACGCGATCCATCGCAGAATATTTTGACTGGGTACATAGCATAGACCGTCTGAAAGTGGCATTGCGCCTTAACGCACAACGCCCAGCTCACCTAGCTCCCCTGAAAGTCCTAATCCAGATCAATCTGGATCATGAAGACAGCAAGGCAGGGATCAGGCTCGATGAATTACCCAAGCTTGCCGAAAGTATCAGCAAACTGGATCGCCTAGTGCTCGTTGGGCTAATGAGCATACCAGCACCGGGTAAAGAATTTGATAGACAGCGGTATTGCTTTCGCCAGCTCAAACAAGCTAGGGACGCACTAATTGAAAGAGGAATAAACAGCTGTCGTGAACTTTCCATGGGAATGAGTGCAGATTACGAAGCCGCCATTGCAGAAGGCGCGAGCATTATACGAATAGGTACGGACATTTTTGGCCTACGTAATAATAGTTAAAAGCAGTCGGGTAATACTTTAAGGTACAATGAGCGCATGCAAATTCAGGATATCCATATAGCGTTCATAGGCGCCGGGAATATGGCGGTAGCACTTATCGAGGGGCTTTTGGCCAGAGGTCTTCCCGCTTCCAATCTATGGGCATCTGATCCTGACAAACAGAAGCTGGAACAGCTAGTGATAACTCATGGTATACATGCTGCTGAAGATAACCATGAAGCTGTTGTTCATGCCGATACAGTTGTCCTCGCGGTCAAACCTCAAGTGCTGCCAGACGTGCTTCAGCACTTAAAGGCTAAGCTCAATACCACATCACTTCTCAGTATTTCCATCGCCGCCGGAGTCTCCCTGGCAAGCCTGGAGAGTCTAATCGGTCAGGAACAAGCTATTATTCGTTGTATGCCCAACACCCCGGCTCTGGTTCAGGCAGGCGCTTCGGCTCTGGTTGCTAACAACCATTGTAATGCGGAGGATAAAGCCAAGGCGCAGCTGATCCTCGAGGCCGTCGGCAGCACTTGCTGGCTGGAAAATGAAAAAGATATGGATACAGTAACGGCTTTGTCGGGCTCAGGTCCTGCCTATTTTTTTCTATTTATCGAAGCGCTTCGCGATGCCGCTGTATCACATGGGCTGAGCCTGGAGCTTTCGGATGCGCTGGCCAAACAGACTGCTCTTGGTGCAGCCAAACTAGCCCTGAATAGCGAGGCAGATGTCTCTGAATTACGACGCCAAGTCACTTCCCCCGGCGGCACCACGGAAGCGGCTCTATGGCAACTTGAAAAAGATGATTTCAAATCGATCATTGCGCGCGCTGTCAGTCAGGCAAAGTCGCGCTCTGAAGAACTAGCTCAACAAGCTACAGGCAAATGAGATGAACATGGAAAGCTCAATAAGCGAAGCACTGAATCTGGTCATTGGTACAGTAGCCGGACTGTATATTTTTGCTCTGCTCATCAGGTTTTTACTGCAGGCAGCGCGTGTTGATTTTTATAATCCCATATCTCAATCCATCCTCAAGCTGACCGCTGGGCTCCTGAACCCTTTGCGCAGAATCATACCTGGCTATAAAGGTTTTGATTTTGCCTCACTGATCCTGGCGATGATTATCGGAATCGTGGCCTGCGCTCTGATGATTCTTGTCGGTGAAGCAAATATTTCACTGGCGGCTATTTTCAGCCTCTCCGGCAGTATCGTTGCCTGGAGCTTCGTGGGTTTGCTGAATTTTATTCTGGAAATTTATTTCTGGGGTTTGCTGATTTCGATTATCGCCAGCTGGATTGCCCCTTACAGCGGCAATCCAGTGCTGCTGCTCATTCAACAATTGCTTGAACCGATCATGCGCCGCGTGCATAAGGTCATCCCGCCAATCGGTGGTCTGGACTTCTCCCCGATTTTCGTTTTCCTAGGGATTCAGCTTGTGAAAATTTTACTGGTTCAGGGGCTATCTATGAGTCTGCGCCTGCCAAGCCAGTACGTGATTGGTATCTGAAAAATATGCCCCTGAATATTCCTCAAGACTCTGTTGGCATCGTCAAATCCAACTGTATTCACTTTGATGAAGCCCTGACCCTGCGTAGCGGGAAAGTCATTAAATCGTATGATTTGATGATTGAAACCTATGGCGAGCTGAATGCGGATAGGTCTAATGCCGTACTTATCTGTCATGCACTCAGTGGCGATCATCATGCCGCTGGTTACCATGACACCGGTGAAGAGGATGAAAAACCCGGCTGGTGGGACAATTGCATCGGGCCGGGCAAGGCCATTGATACCAGACGTTTTTTTGTAGTTTGCCTCAATAACCTAGGTGGCTGCGCTGGCAGTACCGGGCCTAAATCTATCAACCCGGCAACCTCCAAGCCCTTTGGTCCCGACTTCCCCATTGTAACTGTTCGCGACTGGGTAAACTCTCAAGCTAGGCTGGCAGACCGGCTGGAAATAAAGCAATGGGCGGCGGTCATTGGTGGCAGTCTGGGGGGCATGCAGGTGTTACGCTGGGCTATTTCCTATCCGCAAAGACTGCGACATGCTATTGTCATTGCCGCGGCACCCAAACTATCTGCCCAGAATATTGCCTTTAATGAAGTGGCTAGGCAATCTATCACCTCTGATCCAGATTTTCATCAAGGCCGCTACTACGAGCATGGAACCTACCCAAAAAGAGGTCTGACGCTGGCGCGAATGATAGGCCACATTACCTATCTCTCAGAGCATGCATTGCGCGGCAAGTTCGGCAAGGATTCCCTGAAGGGAGCCAACTTTGGCCGGGATTTACGTAGCGGCAAATTAAACTTTGAATTTGGGGTAGACTTTCAGGTTGAGAGTTATCTGCAATACAAAGGAGAATCGTTTTCCACTAATTTTGATGCCAACACGTACCTACTAATTACCAAGACCCTCGATTACTTTGACCCTGCTGTCGACTTTGATGGTGATTTGAGCCAGGCTTTTAGCGAAGGGAGCTGTAAATTTCTGGTCATTTCATTCAGCTCTGACTGGCGCTTTCCACCAGAGCGGTCTCGCGAAATTGTTAACACCCTTCTGCAGGCAAAGCGCCAGGTGTCTTATCTGGAAGTGGAGTCTGATGGCGGTCATGATTCTTTTTTATTAAATGACCCTCGCTATATAAAAGGCTTGAGCGCCTATTTATCAGTGGTAGCTGATGAGTGTGAGCAAGCTGCAGGAGGCAGTCATGCGAGCTGACCTGCTAATCATCAAGGACTGGATAGACAGTGGCAGCCGTGTGCTAGACCTCGGTTGTGGTGACGGTTCTTTTATGGCCCTGCTGAAAAAAGAAAAAAATATTTTTGACTGCGGCCTTGATGTGGACCCGGATAATATCCAGAAATGTCTAGAAGCCGGGGTCAATGTTATTGAGCAGGATCTCGACAAGGGTCTACCCAATTTTTCTGATGCCAGTTTTGATACTGTGCTTCTAACCCAGACCCTGCAGGCCGTGAATCGTCCAGACTTGCTGATTGAGGAAATGCTAAGGGTCGGCAA
Organism: Gammaproteobacteria bacterium; assembly: GCA_038148435.1. Taxonomy (GTDB): domain Bacteria; phylum Pseudomonadota; class Gammaproteobacteria; order Pseudomonadales; family Pseudohongiellaceae; genus UBA5109. The sequence goes on from JAYQVM010000052.1 coordinate 4,045, forward strand.
AAACTGCATCATTACCTTCCCCAATTTTGCCTACTGGCGCTATCGCTACCAGTTAATTGGCAAAGGCCGCATGCCTGTCGCCAAGGATATCCCTTATGAATGGTATGATACTCCCAACATACATTTTTGTACGATTCAGGATTTTGATGCTCTGTGTGCAGAACATCATTTCAAAGTGCTCAATCGAAGGGTGGTAGACGATAAGCATGAGCATTCAAGCCTGATAAATTTATGGCCAAACTTCTTCGGTATTAATGCCATTTATCAGATTACTCGTTAAATGGGAAAACTCGTGCAGAAATTTTTTCTCTTAATTTTGCTGACTTTTACACTTTGTGCTTCTCACGTCGGCGCGGAAGAGCAACAGTTTGGTGACTACACTGTTAACTATGTTGCTGTTTACAGTAACTTCCTGCGTCCGGAAATTGCTGAACGCTATGGCATCGTTCGATCTGCCCGAAATGCCTTTGTGAATATTTCGGTGCTTCGGAATGATAGTTCGGTGGGCACACCGGTCGCTGCTCGCATCAGTGGTGAAAAAGCAAATTTTATCGGCCAAAGTGACGCCATTGAATTTATAGAAATTCGTGAGGGTGATGCCATCTACTATATTGGCCAGTTTGAGTTTTCCAATGCGGAAAATCTGCGCTTCAATCTCTCTGTTCAGCCGGAACGTCAGGGACCAGCTTATTCCGTGAGCTGGACTACCCAGATGTATATCAATTAGGGATCCTCTTCCTGCGCAATGGATGTGGTTCTCGCCAGCAATAACCCGGGAAAGCTCAAAGAGCTGCAGGAGACTCTAGCCCCCCTGAAATTACGCCTGCTGTCACAGGCGGAGTTTGATTTCCCCGAAGCCATTGAAGATGGTCTTAGTTTTGTGGAAAACGCCATCATCAAGGCCCGACATGCTTCTAGGCACACCGGGCTTCCAGCTCTTGCCGATGACTCTGGTCTGGAAGTCGATGCCCTGCAGGGAGAGCCCGGAATTTACTCGGCACGTTATGCCGGCCTCAATCAGGATCGTGACGACAATGACCGCGCGAATAACCGCCTGGTGCTAGAAAAGCTCCAAGGAGTTCCTGAATCCGACCGCAGTGCGCGCTTTCATTGCGTCATTGCTCTGACACGTTTTGCTGATGACCCCATGCCGCTCATCTGTCAGGGCTCCTGGGAGGGCAGGATCAGTTTTGAAGAACGTGGCAGTTTTGGTTTTGGCTATGATGTCATTTTTTATCTGCCCGCTTATGGCTGTAATTCGGCAGAACTGGAGCCTGCGGTAAAAAACACCCTCAGCCATCGTGCCAAGGCTATTCAGGAATTGCTCCAGCGCTGGCCATTATGAGCGCTCTGCTGAAACTGCCACCGCTTTCGCTTTATGTTCATATTCCCTGGTGTCTGAAGAAGTGCCCGTACTGTGATTTCAATTCTCATGAGTTTGATGGGCAGCTGCCTGAGGCAGAATATGTTAAGGCCTTGCTTGAGGACCTTGTAGGAGATCTTGACTATGTGCAGCAGCGTCCACTGCAATCCATCTTTTTTGGCGGCGGTACGCCCAGCCTTTTTAGTGCAGAGTCTTTTGAACGGATACTCTCAGCTAGCAAACATCTCATCGGTTTTGACAACGATATCGAAATCACCCTGGAAGCCAATCCTGGCACCTTTGAGCAAAACAGGTTTGCCGAATACCGCGCTGCTGGCATAAACCGCCTCTCAATTGGCATTCAGAGTTTTCAGGCGGCTATGCTGGTAAAACTAGGGCGGGTGCATGATCACAGGGAAGCCTTGTCAGCAGCTGAAATTGCACGGGCAGCAGGGTTTGATAATTTCAATTTGGATTTAATGTTTGGACTGCCCGGGCAAAATCTTGAACTGGCGATGGCTGATCTTAAACAGGCACTTGCCTTACAGCCGTCACACATTTCCTGGTATCAATTAACTTTGGAACCAAACACGGTTTTTTATAAACACCCTCCCAAATTACCCAAAAATGACTTGATCGACTGCATCCAGGACGCCGGTATTGCCCAACTGGAAGCTGCAGCTTATCAGCGTTATGAAATTTCTGCCTTTAGCCGTGCAAGTAAGCAGGCCAGACATAATCTCAATTATTGGCATTTCGGCGATTATCTGGGAATTGGTGCTGGAGCTCACGGCAAGATCACAGTGCCTCGGCAATCGCGCATATTGCGGACCCGCAAAATTCGTCAGCCAAAGGCCTATCTTGCTCAAGACCGCGTTTTCAATGCAGACACACGTGAAATTGCAGAGTCCGATTTAGCGCTGGAATACATGATGAATGTATTAAGGCTGGTGCAAGGCGCTGATCTGGAAAGCTTTGAAAGCAGAACCGGCCTGCCGCGCAGCAGTATTATGTCAAGGCTTACCCAGCTACAGCAGCAAAAATTGCTGCAAGCGGAAGGAATAGTGACCAGCCCAAAAGGAATGAATTTACTGAACAATGTGTTACAGACTTTTATTAACTAGTATTCAGCGTTAATATTTCGCTTATAGCCGTCTGCCAAAAGAAGACGTTATCAGTGTCGACGGCCGTGGAGTGATCATCAACGACCACGAAAAAACTTAGCGAACTGTCGTATAAAACTCGCTGATTTATTTTAGGCATTGCTTTCAAGCAGACCAGAGCACATGAAAAACCTGCTCTTCCTCTTATGTTATTGCCTCGCTCTGCTCGGCAGCACATGTCTGGCTCAAACCAAGCCGGAACGTATTGTCAGCATGAGTCTGTGCAGTGATGAGCTGGTTTTGGCACTGGCCCGGCCTGAATATGTTCTTTCCATAAGTTATCTCTCAGCCGATGCAAGCTATTCTGCTCACAGTGGTGAGATCCCCACGGGCGTCACACTAAACCGTGGTCGCGCAGAAGAAGTCATTGCCCTTGAGCCCGATATGATCTTGAGCACTCAGTTCAGTGCCACAAACGCTACCAATCTGCTGAAAAGTTTGAATTACCCTGTGAATGTTCTGGGCTTTCCGTCCGACCTCGATGCATCTTACCGCCAAATTCGCGAAGTCGCTGCACTCTTGTACGAACATGAGCGTGGCGAACAATTGATTGCCGAAATGCAGGCAAGCCTGCAGGAGATCCAGAATTCACTGCGCAGCTTGCAGGGCAAGTCGGCCATTTTTTACTCAAACAATGGATTCAGTTTTGGCCGCGGAACATTGCGTGATCACTTCCTCTCATCATTGCAGTTACGTAATCTGGCCAGTGAGCAGGGGCTTTACAGCGTCGGTAAATTTCCACTGGAATTACTGATCCAGTCACGCCCGGATTTTTTACTCGTGGATGCAGCCGCAGCTTATGATGATCAACTGGCGAGCCCCCTCTTGAAACACCCTGTCATCAATCAGCTTTTTTCTGCAGATCAAGTCATCGTTCTGCCGGATCGTTTATTTCAGTGTGCCGGACCTTCCTATCTTAAGGCCTACTCCCGCATGCTGAATGCTCTGGGTTCTGCACCATGAGCCTAAGCAAACATCCTGCCCTGTGTCTGAATCTGCTGCTCTTGGCAATTTTACTGCTATTCTGCTGGAACCTCAGTAGCGGCTCTGCCGACATATCTATCCTCAAGGGCATTGGAGATATAGCGAACGGTGCGCAAAGCACGGATGCCCTGATTCTGGCTGAAATACGTTTACCCAGGGCCTTGCTAGCCATTTGCATCGGCTTTTCATTGGCCCTGTCAGGTGCAGCCCTGCAGGGACAGCTCATCAATCCACTGGCCAGCCCTGACCTGCTGGGTGTTTCACAAAGCGGGGTGTTTGCTGCCGTCATCGCGCTGTACTTTGGCCTGGCCTCCTACGCCTGGTTCATTGTGCCACTGGCTGCCATGTCAGGGGCCTTGCTAGCCGTTGCCATTATTTTTCTGCTGGCAGGAAAAACGCGCAATGCGCTAACCATTATTCTTATCGGGATTGCCATCAATGCCATCTGTACAGCCTTGACCTCCTTTGCACTAAACTATGCACCAAACCCTTTTGCTCTTCAGGAAATATATTTCTGGATGCTCGGCTCACTGAGCAATCGCACTAGTAATGAACTCTACTTTGCTTTTCCTTTTATGTTATTTGGCTGTCTGCTGATTTTGTCAGGCAAGCGCTTTCTGGATGCGATGAGTCTGGGAGAGCTGAGCGCTCAGTCGCTAGGCTTCAACCTTACTATGCATAAAAGCCTGCTTATCATTGGAGTTGCCTTTGCAACCGGTGCTTCGGTTGCGGTAAGCGGCAATATTTCCTTTATCGGACTGATGGTGCCACACTTATTGCGTCCTCTGGTTAACCATGAGCCCGGCCGCTTGCTTATCTTCAGCGGCCTGGGTGGTGCCTGTCTCTTGTTGCTGGCTGATACCCTGGTTCAGCTATTGCCGGGTGCGCAGGAATTACAGGTCGGCGTGCTGACGGCAGCACTGGGGGGGCCTTTTTTCCTTTTCCTTATATACAAGCATAAGCGCTTACTCCAATGACTCCTTTGCTGAGCGCCAAAAATCTGAGCTGGCATATCGATAAATGCGCTATTCTGCAGGATATTTCCCTAAACCTTCAGCAGGGGGAACTGCTAGGGATCATCGGTCCTAATGGCGCCGGCAAATCATCCCTATTGCAAGTGCTTGCCGGTATCTCGCAGGCTGACAATGGAGAACTCACACTTTATGACAAGCCCTATGAACAGTTTGACAGGCGCAGTTTTGCGCAGACTCTCAGTTATCTCGAGCAGGACGCCCAGGTTAATTGGCCACTTTTGACAGAAAAAGTTATTGAGCTGGGGCGAAGCCCCCATCTTTCGGCCTATGGCAGCTTGAGTGAAAGCGACCGAACTGCTGTACATGAGGCTATTTCAGTCACCGGTATTCGACACCTGACTGGCCGAAGTGTAAGTAGCCTGTCACAAGGAGAAAAAATGCTGGTGGCACTGACAAGGATTTTTGCCACACAGGCCTATGTTATTCTTGCTGATGAGCCGATTGCTGCCCTTGATCCCTACCATCAACTTTTAATCATGGAGCTCTTGCGCGCGCACAGTAAAAAATCCGGGGCTGCTGCCATGGTGGTTCTGCATGATCTAAGTCTGGCTGCTCGTTTTTGCGATCAATTGCTACTGATGTCAGCCGGAAGAATCGTCAGTACCGGACCTCCTGAGTTAGTGCTCAGCGCCGAAAATCTCCGCGAGTTTTACCGAATCCTTTGTTATAGTGATTTCAGTCAGTCCGTCATACAACCACTTGAACGTCTCTAATTCTGTCCAGGAACACATGAATGAGCATTTGGAAAAAAAAACGCACACCTACCGACCTGAATGCATTTCTGTCTAATTCCATGGCAGGTAATCTGGGTATTAATTTTTTAGAACTCGGTGATGACTATCTGAAGGCCAGCATGCCGCTGAGTGAAAAGACCCGCCAAAATATGGGTTTCATGCATGGTGGAGCAAATGTTGTTCTGGCAGAAACCCTTGGCAACATTGCCTCAATCCTGTGCTGCGAAGAAGGCAAAACCGTTGTTGGACTTGAAATCAATGCCAATCATATTCGCCCGGGTTTTGATGAAGTTACCGGCATTGCCAAGCCCATTCATCTCGGTCGCTCAACTATGATCTGGGAAATAAAAATTTATAATACCGACAATAAACTAACCTGTATCTCGCGCTTTACCGGCGCAGTCATCGTTAAAACGGATTAAGCCTGATGAGCAGCCACGTATTTCAGGGAGAAGTCGGTTTTGTCAAACTGTTTGATCAGTTACTGCAAATACCAAGCGTCAGTTCCGCCAACCTTGCACTGGATCACACCAATCTGCCCGTGATCCATTTATTGGCTGAAGTGTTTCAAGATCTTGGCTTTCACTGTGAAGAAATCAAGGTCAGCGAAGGACCACAAAAAGCCAATCTGATTGCAAGCCTGGGCAGCGGACCGGGTGGCCTGGTACTAGCCGGACACACTGATACCGTTCCTTTCGATGAGGCTCTCTGGCACTTCAATCCTCTCGGGCTCACTGAAAAAGACCATCGCCTTTATGGCCTAGGCGCCACCGATATGAAAGGCTTTTTTGCAGTGGTTCATGCTGCTATCGCACCATTGCTGAACGATATCAGTTCATTGAAACAGCCGCTGATCATTCTGGCCACCTGCGACGAAGAAAGCTCTATGAGCGGGGCTCGGGCACTTGCTAGTCTGGGGCGCCCAAAGGCACGCTATGCGGTCATTGGTGAACCAACCGGACTGCGGCCTATCAATATGCATAAAAGCGTCATGATGGAAACGATTCGGGTTAAGGGGCAAAGCGGGCATTCTTCCAATCCGGCACTGGGTCATAATGCTCTTGAAGCTATGCATGAAATTATTGCTGCTCTACTAGTTTTTCGTGAGCAACTGCAGGCCAAGCATCATAATCCCCATTTTGCCGTAGAGATACCTACCCTGAACCTGGGGGCAATACATGGCGGCGATAATCCAAACCGCATTTGCGGTCATTGCTCTTTGGATTTTGATGTTCGCCTTTTGCCAGGCATGGCAAATGATTCTGTGCGAGAGGCCATAGCACAACTGGTAGAACCGATTGCCAGAAAGCATCAAACTGACATTTCCCTACAGACACTGTTTCCCGGAGTTGAAGCCTTTGAAAACACCGACAGCGAGCTGCTTAAAGTCGCTGAAAAACTCAGCGGCCATCGAGCAACAACGGCAGCATTTGGCACTGAAGCACCCTTTCTCCAGAAGCTGGGGATGGATACCATCGTGCTGGGGCCGGGCTCCATCGACATAGCACATCAACCCGATGAATATATGGAGCTTGACCAGGTACAGCCGGCTATCAAGATGATTCAGTCTCTAGTACGACACTATTGTTTGTAAATACCTTTTTTTTCAATAGCTTGCTTCTGCTCACCCGCAGAAATATTGGAGAAATTTCTCTGTTTTCCTGTAGAATAGCCCCCCTTTTCCAGATTTAGTAATCAAGAGAGTGGCAAACGTGGCAAGGAACACTAAACAGTATGTGTCCTGGTTCAGGCATTCCTCTCCCTATATCAATGCATATAGGGGCAAGGTTTTCGTCATGCTATTACCTGGTGAGGCCATCGCAAATGAAAATTTTCATAACATTGCTCATGACATCACACTGTTAAACAGCCTTGGTGTCAAGCTGGTGCTAGTGCATGGCGCCCGTCCACAGATTGACGCCGCACTCAAGGCGGCTGGTCTGAAAGCGGATCTGCAGGAAGAGCCACATGGCAAGCTGCATCGGCAGCTCAGGGTCACCGATGTCGACAGTCTGGGATATATTAAACAGGTCGTTGGCCAGATGCGTATTGATATTGAAGCGCTGTTCTCCATGGGCTTGGTCAACTCACCCATGCACGGTTCAGATATCAATATCTGTAGCGGCAATTTTGTTGTCGCCAAACCCTATGGTGTTCAGAACGGAATTGACTATGCCCATACCGGTGAAATTCGCAAGGTCGACAGTGCCGCCATACAC
>JAYQVM010000053.1:0-11540 GCA_038148435.1 Gammaproteobacteria bacterium
TCTATACCCCCATTGACACCTGTTTTAGCACACACCACCTAATGTTTGCCGAGGACACCGATAACACCCTCTGGACGAGTGGCGGCGGTCCGGTGGTGGGTTGGCTTAATACACGTCAGTACCTCGAAAGTGGAGATGCTCAAGCAGCTCAGGGCTGGACGCCAATGGTTCTCGATACCAACGGCAACGGGCAACGCGATGCCTATACCGAACCCGGTCAGCCCATGAATCCCGAGATGGATATGCGCATCATGAATGGTTCCTATTATGCAGTTTCTCCAGCACCTGACGGGTCGGTGTGGGGAACCTTGCTGGGTTACCCCGGCGGGGTGGCCCGGCTGGTGCCGGGAGAAGATCCTACGACTGATGCACTGGTGGAATACTATGAGTTGCCAGTCGATCAAAATGGTAGTGCAATTGAAGGCTTTTCACCACGCGGCGGTGACGTTGATCGTGATGGTGTGATTTGGGTGGCGCTTGCCAGTGGCCAGATGGCCAGTTTTGACCGACGTTTGTGCACAGGTCCCCTGAATGGACCTGAAGCCACCGGTCATCACTGCCCGGAAGGGTGGTCATTTTATACCGAACCCTTACCACAGTTTCAGGGTTTGGATCGTGAAGGCAGCGTGGAAGGTTCCTACTACACCTGGGTCGATCAGCAGAATACACTGGGTCTAGGCGACAACACCCCAATCAATACAGGCAACCTCAGTGGCGGTATGCTGGCCCTAAATGAGGGAGAGTGGGTTAGATTGCGGGTACCTTACCCGCTGGGGTTTTACACCAAGTGGATGGATGGTCGTATTGATGATCCGAATGCCGGCTGGAAGGGTAGGGGTATCTGGGCGACCTATAGCAGCCGTGCTCCTTTCCATATGGAGACAGGCGCCGGAACGACCTCAAAGGTATACAAATTCCAGATGCGTCCCAATCCGCTGGCCGATTAGCTGGCGGGCAGTTCGTATGTCCGTTCATCCTGGATAAGAGTGCTTCAGGGATGAAGCACAAGCACGTCAGGATGCAGCTAATCTAGAGTCACCTGCGGCTTGTTACCATTAGAGTTTCTCCGTTTGAATCTGGCAATCACTCCCATGATAATCAAGTTCACATGAGTCTTTTTTTAAAGGTTAAAGATGGCAATCATCGTTTTTTTTATCTTAAAGATGCACAAAATCTAATCTGGTATGATAGCCGCTCGTGCATTGATTAGTTTTCTGATAATTAATAACAGTGGTTTTTAATCAAAAAAATTCTTCAGCTTTCTTGCAAGAATTTCCTTGAATGCACTAGTTGGAACCATTAGTATCTTCCATTAAAATTTCGGGCACAACAAGTTTACATACTTCAACACATCCCAAAAAAATAATTTAAAAAAATTGTACTGATTTTAGTTTCATCCACTAATTAAAGCGTTTGTAACGCATTTACATTGAGGTCATAAAAAGATTATGGAAATACTTGAGTGGAATACCGAGATGCTGGTCTCGGGAATTATCTTAGCCCTTACTTTTATTGCAATTTTTACCGAGGGGGTGCATGGCATACATCGAGTGAAATGCGGTATGGCTGGTGCTGCTGTGATGATGTTGGCTGGACAGGTTTTTGGATTTTATGGCCCTGAAGAGGCCGTAGAAGCCATTGACTGGAATGTTGTATTTCTTCTTGGCGGTATGATGACAATCGTCGCTATCATGATTCCCACTGGTGGTTTTCAGCAACTGGCGTACTCGATAGCCGATTATAGTAAGGGACGTCTGTTTCTCTTACTGGCCTTGATGGGGACACTGGTCACGGTCCTTTCACTCCTGCTTGATAACGTTACGACGGTGGTGATTTTTGGTCCTCTTATTATTCTTATCTGTCAGTCTCTGCGCGTCAGCGCCATACCTTTTCTGCTGGCAGCCGCACTCCTATCAGATACCGGTGGCGTAGCGACTCTAGTTGGTGATCCTCCCAACCTGATGATCGGCTCCGCAGCCAACATTGATTTCAATACCTTTGTATATCACATGGGACCGATGGTACTTGCTGCCTGGATAGTAATCCTGTTGTTTTTGCGCGTTCTATTTAAACAAGAACTTGCCGTAAAACCAGCCGATTTGAACCTGACCGATCGTGAGCCCCTGTCTGATCCAAAAACTTGGTACGGCTCATTGGCAGTACTGGGTGTGATGGTGATTGGATTTATTTTGCACAATTCGCTTCACTGGGAGCCTTGGTTTGTGACAGCGCTTGGTCTAACCCTGCTAATCTTTATCGGTCGTGACATAGATTTGGAAGAAAGTTTTGCACATGTTGAGCTAGCTCTGCTGATGTTCTTTATCTCACTGTTTATTATTGTCGGCGGTGTAGAGCACAGTGAGTTCCTAATGTTCATCGGTCAGTTCGTGATTCCTTTTGTTGAAAATTATGGGCTGCTTACAACCTGTATCATTCTACTGTGGGTCTCTGCTGCCTTCTCGGCTGCTATTGACAATATTCCTTTTACGGCTGCAATGATTCCAATCATTCTAGGCATGGAAGCACAGGGTATTAATGTTTCCCCCTTGTGGTGGGCACTGGCTGCCGGTGTAGGCATGGGTGGTAACGGTACGCATCTGGGGTCAACAGCCAATGTATTCATTGTCACTATCTCCGAAAAAATGGCTAAGGATCAAGGCGATCCTAGCCTAGCCATTACTCCTGGTCTTTGGTTCCGAAAAGGTCTGCCCGTCATGCTGCTTACCCTTGTGGTTTGTACCATTATCATGGTGGCCTTCTTTCCTTTCTTTGAGAACTCAGGGGTTTAATGAAACTATTTTGATTTGAAAAATCTGGATACAAAGGCCTCCATCAAGTGGAGGCCTTTTTTTTAGTTATCGTTTTATTTTCCTCGATTGTTGTATCCGTCTGGACTAATCGGATTGAGGTGACTGATATTAAATTACTTATTTGGGATGCAGCTATGCATATAACCCCAGTAATTTGTTCGGTGCTCATGATTATTTTTTTACGATCAGGTTGAGAGATTACTTAACTCTTGTTTAATCCAGAGTAAGTTGGGTGGGATACACTCGGTTCAAAGTTCATTATAAAATCTACTCTTACCTCCAAAAGATTTATTGACTCTGCATGCTTCGTATAAGTTCACTTACCGACCCGGGACTGCTAAGGCCAAATAATGAAGATTTTTATCTTTTCTCGCGGGAGTACCGCATCATTATCATTGCCGATGGTGTCGGGGGCCATGAATATGGAGAAGTGGCCAGTAAGCTGGCAGCAGAAAGCGCCTATGCCTTGTTGGAAAATGAATTCAATGAAGACAATTTACTGGAAGCGGATGATCCGATTGAATTACTAAACCGGGCAGTGGTTTTTGCTAACCGCAAAGTGATCGAAATGAAGGTGCAAAGGCCTTCACACCAGCGCATGGGAACAACACTCTCTTGCCTGTATCTGGATCATGAGTATGTCTATTTTTCCTATGTCGGTGATTCGCGGGTTTACCACATCGACCTTGAGAATAAAGCCATTACTCAGCTGAGCACTGATCATACCCTAGCACAAAACCATTTAGATCCCAATCTAGTACCCGACCTGCATGCAAGAGCCAGTGATATCCTCACTCGCATGGTGGGCGCTGGGAATAGTGTGAATCCGGGCTTTGGGAAACATCCTGTCAAAGCAGGAGACCTGATTCTTACCTGTACAGACGGCTTGTCTGATTTAGTGAGTAATGAGTTGATACAGGAAATCCTGTTACAACACCAGGATGATCTTGATAAGGCACTTCAAAGCTTGCTTAGAAAGGTCAAAGAGGCTGGTGCTAGGGACAATATTACCGTGGTGCTGGCCAGCTCCTATTGATTCAGGACCAATCTTCCTGCAGAACTCTTACCAGCTCGCTAACCTTATTAAAGCGTTCATTTGGGTTTTTCATAAGGCAGCGCATGGTGGCTTTTTCTAGTAGCGGAGGCACCGGCCATTTACTGAGAGTAGAGGGTTTCGGCGGAGTCTCTTCCTTGATGTAGGCAATCACCTGGTCAACCGTTTCACCCCTGACAGCAGCCTCACCGGCTAGGATTTCATAAATGATGGTACCCAGGCTATAGATATCCGTTTGGAAATTGATCTGGGGGTCGCGATTGATCTGTTCGGGAGACATGTAACTCACGGTACCCTGTAATTTGCCAATCCGGGTGATATTCAGGTCATCTGATGAGGAATCACTTATAGAGTCTTCTAGTTGTTCATCGGAGCCATCCGTTTTCCAGACCTTGGCCAGTCCCCAGTCCATCAGTAGCACCTCACCAAAGCGACCAACCAGGATGTTTTCCGGTTTGATATCGCGGTGAATCACGCCATGAGCATGAGCATATTCTAGCGCATGGGAAACCTGAATGATCACCTCCATCAACTGACTCAGGTCATAGCGCTCACGGTAATTCAGGATTTCACGCAGGGTATAACCGTGCACCAGTTTCATAGTGAAGTAATAGTGACCCTGGTTATTACGCCCCAGTTCATAAGTTGGAATGGTGTTGGGGTGCTGCAGCATGGCACTGACACGGGCCTCACGTAAAAAGCGTCTTTGTTCAATCCGGTCATCTGCAAATTCAGGCAGGAGTGTCTTGTAACAGATCACCCGTGACAGGTGCAGATCCTTGCAGGACTGGATCAGGCATTTACCACCCCGTGCGATGGTTTTGAAATAGGCATAGCGGGTGTGAATATTAATTTTTTCAGGTAAGGCTTTGTCGGTATCTTCCAGAAAGACCGTGGCATAATCTTGAGTGTTTTCAGGGAATTTCATTGGTCTAGTTTGACAGAACTAGGATATAAGCCCAAGCGTCATCATGAGAAAAAATTAGCTCAGCGACACAAAAAAAGGCCTGCAAGCAGGCCTTTTGGTTTTGCGTATAGAAGTTCTATAGTGCTTCTTTTGTAGTTTTCACAATTGCAGCAGCAACTTTATAGGGGTCGGCGTTGGAGGCCGGACGGCGGTCTTCCAGACGTCCTTTCCAGCCGTCTTCAACAGTGCCTATCGGAATGCGGATAGAGGCTCCCCGATCCGATACTCCATAGCTGAACTGGTTGATTGACTGAGTTTCGTGCTTGCCGGTAAGACGCAGTTCATTGTAGGCGCCGTAAACAGAAATATGGCGTTCAATATTTTTACCGAACTGCTCACAGATCTTGCTAAAGGTTTCTTCCTTGCCGGATTCACGCATGGCACTATTAGAGAAGTTGGCATGCATGCCGGAACCGTTCCAGTCAGTATCACCCAGTGGTTTAGGATGCCACTCGATGGCCAGGTTATATTTTTCTGCTGTACGTTCTAGCAGGTAGCGAGCCAGCCAGGTTTCATCACCAGCACGGGCTGCGCTTTTCGCAAAGACCTGGAATTCCCACTGACCCGCAGCTACTTCAGCATTGATACCTTCAACATTAAGGCCGGCATCTAAGCAAAGATCTAAATGCTCGTCAATCAAGGGACGGCCATAAGCATTGACTGCGCCGACAGAGCAATAATAAGGCCCTTGTGGACGAGGGTAACCACCGTAAGGGAAGCCTGGTGGTAAATTTGTCTCCGGATCCCATAAAAAGTATTCTTGCTCAAAACCAAACCAAAAATCTTCATCGTCGTCATCAATTGTGGCGCGACCATTCGTTTCATGCGGAGTACCATCAGGATTTAGAACTTCAGTCATCACTAGGTAGCCATTGGCACGATCAGGATCGGGGATAATAGCGACAGGTTTCAACAGGCAGTCAGAAGAGCCGCCCTCAGCTTGATTAGTGGAGCTGCCATCAAATGACCACATTGGGCAATCTTCCAGTTTTCCGCTAAAATCTTTTCTGACCATGGTTTTGCTACGCAAACCCTGAGTTGGCTTTGAACCATCTAGCCAGATATATTCCAACTTGCTTTTCATGATTAGTAATACTCCTTGGTTAGTTTTCTACAATTTATCCTTGTGGAACACAGCAAGAAACGTGCCCACTCGCCAGTAAATATTAATTTAAATTCAAGCCAGCCACTGCGTATAAAATATGGTTTATTTAACGATAGCTGCAAAGTGGATAAGCATAGTGCAATTAAGATCATAAAGAAATGCAATATGTTGGTGCATAAAGCACTAAAAAAAAGCAAACTACTTCATCCTCAGCACAAAAATGTCATCGTTCTGTGTCGGGTCAGTGGCTGCCCGGATTTCAGCGACCTCTTGCATACCTACCGCTGTTGCATCGTTTCCCCATGAGGAGCGAATAAAGGTAAGGACATCTGCAATCTGCTGGTCGTTCAACAGTTGTCTAAAATAAGGCATGTCGGTAGTCGCCGGTCCCTGAGATGAGACAATGCGCAGCGAACCGTTCAGGGTCAAATTAATTAAGGTGCTGTAATCTTCATCCAGCACGCCTGGGTTTCCTGCCAGCGGAGGCAGATATGGATAATATCCCAGGCCACTGGTGACATGGCAGTTTGAGCAGTATTCGTAGTAGACCTGTGCCCCAGGCATGGAAAAATCAAGCGAAGCGAGATTATCTCTCTGGGTCGGATCATAGCTGAATGTCCCCTGGTCTTCAGTGGCCGGGAGTGAATTGAGGTAGACAGCAATGGCATTGAGATCAGTATCACTCATATAGCGGGTACTATTATTAACGACTTCGACCATGGTACCGACTGCTGTGCCAAAGCGATTGCGGCCGGTGCGTAAAAATTCTGCATGATCCTCGACCTCCCAGCGTCCTCGTCCATTCAGATTGTTGCCATTTAAGTTAGAGGCTGACCAGAAATCCAGTGGGGCACCGGCCAAGAAATCACTGTCAGAGCTGTCTAGACCTTTTTCCTGTAAAAGTAATCCACGGGGTGTATGGCAGGCACCGCAATGCCCCAGACCTTCTACCAAGTAAGCGCCACGATTCCATTCGGCACTCTGGCTGTCATCGGGGCTATATGGATTGTCATCATGTGCCAGCAAGTTCCATATACTCATGGCCCAGCGTACGTTTTTCCAGCCTGGTATATTAGGTGGCAGGTTTGCCTGATTAACGGCTTTGACCTCATGCATCAGAAAATCATAGAGGGCACGCATGTCTTGTTCTGACATCTTCGCATATGAGGTATAAGGCATTGCCGGATACATGCGCCCCTGGGGGGTCCGGCCATGACGCATGGCGCGATCAAAATCCTCAAAGCTGTAGTTGCCGATACCAGTCTCGCGATCCGGTGTGATATTGGTGGTATAAATATTACCAAGCATAGGAACATTCATTTCTAAACCGCCAGCCAGTGGTTCACCGCCTTCGACAGTATGGCAGGCAACACAGTTTCCCAGGCGCGCCACATATTCTCCCTGGGACAGGCCCGCTGCCTGAGCACTGGCTGCACTATCAGTGGCGGGGCTAGATTCAGTGCTGACTACACCGGCATCACAGGCAGTGAGTACAGCGAGTACGCAAAGAGTGGCAAGTTGTCGAAGAAAAGGCATGGCGTTTCCTTAAAAGGTAATTATTGTGGTTAGAATAAAACGTAGAGATTATCATTTTTAACCTGAAAATCACATAAATCGCCCACAGCAGTGTAGTTCATGCTTCATTCGAGAATTTCTTAAACCGTTCCATGAGTCTCTAGGTGCAGAGTCTCTATGGTCTGGGCGCAATCTGCGAAAGGAACAGGTAAGTATTGGGATCGGCGTATTATATAACTGCCTTCAAATGAGGAGGTATTAAGGATATTCCCGCCTGCCTCCTGTAAAATGTTTCCCTTTTTATTTGGCGGTTTTATACTGCCCAGCCCTGCTTAACTTGCATAAAAATTATCGAATTATCATGAAGTTAAAATCTTTATTCTGCCTAGTTTTAATTTTTCTCAGTAACGGGTTTGTGCTTGCACAGATCGGGGCTGAGCAGGAGGCAAATGGGGGCCGAAAACAGGCTGACATTGTACGAACCACCCTTGCCCCTGTGCTTGATGGCAACCTTGATGATGAAATCTGGCAGCAGGCAACCGTGATTTCCGACCTGCACCAGTTCATGCCGGTGGATATGGGTGAGCCTTCAGAGACCAGTATTTTTTATGTCACCTACAGCGAAGATTACTTTTATGTTGCGGCCCGGCTTTATGACAGTCAGCCTGAGACAATAAGCGCGCGTCAGATGATCCAGGGTGGCCGGACCAATTTCGATGATCTGGTCTACGTCATGCTTGATACTTTTAATAACGGGCTTACCGCCTTTCATTTTCAAACCAATCCCAATGGCATGCGATCGGAATCAGTTTATGAAAATCCGGGTAGCCAAAACTGGGACTGGACGGGTATCTGGCAGGTGGCTTCTGCAATTGATGATGAAGGATGGACAGCCGAGATAGCAATTCCTTTCACTACCCTGAACTTTAATCCAAATACCGATACCTGGGGTTTCAATGTCGGCCGTGAAATCACACGTACCAATGAGGAGATTGCCTGGTCATCCTTTAACCGCAATGCCAATCCGTCAACCAGCGGTTTGATTTCGGGGATCAGCGGTATTCAACAGGGACTCGGTCTGGATATCGTGCCCTCGGTCACCCTTGCCCAGCAAAGTAATTATGTGACTAATATTGATGAAGACCGTTTCGACCCTTCACTTGATGTTTTTTACAAATTCACACCAAACCTTACCGGAGCGCTGACCTTCAATACCGATTTTTCAGCCACCGAAGCCGATAATCGACAGATCAATTTCACCCGTTTTGGACTTTTCTTTGAAGAAAAACGTGACTTCTTTTTGCAGGATTCGGAAATTTTCAGCTTCGGCGATTTATCGGGAGGTGGCTTTGGCGGCAACTCCAACGGCATGCCCTTTTATTCCCGTCGTATTGGTCTAGACCCTGCGTCAGGACAACCCGTGGATATAGATGCGGGCGTTAAACTATCAGGTCGTGTTGATGACTTGAGCCTGGGTTTACTGGCCGTTCAGCAGGGCGATATACCCGGACTTGATGGGCAAAACCTCCTTGTTGGGCGTGTCGTGTCCAATGTTCTTTCGGAATCCAGAGTGGGTGCGATCTTTACCCAGGGAGACCCCAACAGCGAAACCGACAGTAATCTGGCGGGACTGGATTTTCGCTATCGCAATACCCGTTTTAATGATCGCTATACCATGACCAGCGACTGGTGGTACCAGCGTTCGGATGTTGATGGCATTGACGGGGACACCAAGGCCTATAAAGGTGATGTAAATTTTTCGACCCAGAACAATGGCTTCAGCGGCAACCTATCCTATACCTATCTCGGTAATGAGTTTTCGCCCAGATTAGGATTTGTCAATCGTGCCGGTATCAAGCAGGCCTCAACCTTCGTTAACTACCGCCACTATTTCCCGGGCAGCCGGCTGGTTAGGAATATTTTTACGGCGGCCCGTTACACACGTACGGAATCATCTGTTACTGACAAGCTCGAAACCGAATCTCTGTTCTGGCGAGTAATCAATTTCAATTCCTATCAAGGCGACCAATTGCACCTGACGGTCAATTATGACCATGATATCCCCACGGAGAACTTCAGGATTTTGGGTGTTAGTTTCCAGCCGGATAATTACTCCTGGAATTCGATCACACTGGCTTTTAGTGGATCCAATAACCGACGCTTTTCGCCGGAACTCAGCTACCAGACTGGAGGCTTTTATACCGGGGATCGTGACCAGATTAGAGCTGGAGTCAATTGGCGTCCGAACCGCCGACTGGCTTTTGATTTTTCTTATAATTTCAATGATGTAGTTTTACCAACGGCAAGAGTCATCAATCGCCAGATCACCCTAGATGCCAGTGTTGCCATAAACCCTGAATGGTCGTGGATCAGTCTGCTGCAGTATGAAAACAGAAGTGATACCTTTGGTATTAATAGCCGTTTGCGCTGGACCCCACGAGCAGGCCAGGATTTCTATCTGGTAGTCAACTACAATTTCGATTCGACGGCGGGGGCTTTCCGGGAAATGAATCCTCTACAATCTGAAATCGTACTTAAATATACCCACAACTTCCGCTTCTAACTTATGTCCATGAAAAGGCAGTTATAGTTCCCTTTTTAGTTAAAACTAGAATAATACAGCCTTCTGCTTAAGGCTTTGGCAATCAACACGTAATTGAATTCAATTAACAAGTGAGGCAGATCCGCAGCAAAGGATCGGCAGATGATATGCGTTATGAAGTGCTCAGTGCAGCGGTGTAACGAAATATCCACCAGCTGATAAAAAGGCCGGCCAGCAAGTTACCAATGGCGGCGCCAATAAATAAACCGCTAAGGCCACCCAGTGAGGCACCTAGTAAAGCAAGCGGCACGTAAAACACAAAAAAGCGCAGAATACTGGTAATCAGTGCGTTGACTGGAGCATGCAGGGCATTGAAGCTGGAGGCGCTCAGGACAACCATGCCCTGAAATGCATAACTGACAGGCAGGATGCGTAGCACGGTGATGATAACTTCCCTCACCGCCTGCTCGGGAGAAAACAGGCTGGCTACTAGGGGGGCAGCCAACGCGATAACCATGTACAAAGCAAACTGAAGGGCCATAATGAACTTAATAGACTGCTTCAGTCCCAGTCGAAGGCGCTCATATTTGGCCGCGCCAAAATTCTGGCTGATAAAGGGTGGCAAGCTCATCGACATGCCGAGTACAACAATTAGCACCAGCGCCTCAATACGCATAACCACACCAAATCCGGCAACGGCAGATGGGCCATAAGCTGCCAATGTGGCAGTAATTACACCGGTTGCCATGGGAGTGATCATGTTAGCTAGCGCGGCGGGCAAGGCAATCCTCAATAACTGCATCCAATCCTGAACCAATTTTTTTACACCGGGCCATAAAATTTTTAGCATTTTTTCCTGCTTAGCCAGGTGGTACCAGATAAATAAATTGGTCATTACCCAGGTTAACACGGTAGCAATGGCAGCACCTTTAATACCAAAGGCCTGAATGGGCCCGAAGCCGAATATAAAGAGGGGATCAAGAATGGCATTGCAGGCTGCTGCCGACATCATCAGTCTACCCTGCAGACTTGAATTGCCACAGGCACGCATACAGGCCGTACCGGCAGCCTGCACAAGCACCAGCGGTATACCAAGAAACCAGAATCCAAGGAAGTCATTAATTAATTCAAGTGTTTGGGAGCTTGCTCCCATCAATCCAAAGATCCACTCGATAGACATAAGGGCCGGGATAATGGCCAGCAAACCAAAGATATAGCCAAAAGCAATGGCAGCATAAGTAAATTCCACTGCGCGCTCTTTATTATCGGCCCCGATGGCCTTTCCAACCATGGCGGAAGTGCCAATACCAAGTCCAACACCCAGGTAGATAACCATTATGGTTGCAGGGAAGGTAAAACCCAGTGCTGCTAGTTCACGGGTACCCAACTGACTGACAAACCAGGTGTCTGCCAGGTAAAACAGAATCATTGCGATGGCACCAATCGTGACTGGTAAGGACGTCCGGTAGAGTACCTGTCCTACCGGATCATGAATCAGGTCTGGCTTGCCCGGAGGAAAAACCTGCCCTGTAAAAAGACGATATAAC
>JAYQVM010000054.1:0-11539 GCA_038148435.1 Gammaproteobacteria bacterium
GGGCAGGCTGATATGCATGCCCTGAAAAAACTGGTCCGTCATGCCAAACATGAACTTTCCGAGCGGGAGCAGGTTGCGCTTACCTATGCCGGTTGGCAAGGAACTCTAGATCGGGACACTTACCATCAGTTGATTGATCATTACATCGATGAGACTCTCAAGGCCTGTCGGCGGGTGCTACGTGATGCGCAAGTGAGCATTGAGGAAATCACGGATGTAGTACTAGTTGGTGGCTCGACCCGCTCTCCATGGGTACAGGAAAGAGTAGCCGGCTTTTTTCAGCGTGAGGTGCTGTATGAACTTGACCCGGATCAGGTGGTGGCACTCGGTGCAGCCATTCAGGCTGATTCCCTGGTCGGTAACAAATACGGCAAGGACCTCCTGCTGCTTGACGTCAACCCACTTTCACTGGGTATAGAAACCATGGGTGGATTGATTGAAAAAATCATTCCACGGAATACCACTATTCCAGTGAGTCGGGCTCAGGAATTCACCACCTTCAAAGACGGTCAAACCGTGATGTCCCTGCATGTGCTGCAGGGAGAGCGAGAGTTGGTAGAGGATTGCCGTTCACTGGCTTTCTTTGAGCTGCGGAATATTCCTCCGATGGTCGCCGGTGCAGCACGCATCCGGGTAAGCTTTCAGGTCGATGCGGATGGGCTTTTGTTGGTTGAGGCCGAGGAACTCAGCTCGGGTGTTAAAAGTAGCGTAGTGGTAAAACCGTCCTTCGGTTTGCAGGAAAGTGAAATCGAAAAGATGATCAGGGATTCACATGCGCAGGCTGGTCATGACAAGGAGATGCGACAATTAAAAGAAAATCAGGTTGAAGCTCTGCGAATTATCGAAGCCATAGAATCGGCATTGAGTATTGATGGAGAACTGCTCAGCAGCGAAGAGAGGAAGATGCTGGAAGTGGGGCTGCGTGATTTGCAGGAAAGCCTATCATCTGATGATGCAGACCTCATTCACGACAACTCGGTTAAGCTGAATGAGCTCAGTATGGAATTTGCTGCCCGCCGAATGGATACTCAAATTAAATCGGCTTTTGCCGGAAAAAAACTGGAAGAAATAGACCGCTGATGCCAATCATAAAATTTTTACCCAATCCCGAGCGTTGTCCCGAAGGTGCCGAAGTCGAAGCACAGCCCGGTGAAAGTATTCTGGACGTTGCGCTGCGCAATGGTATCGACATCGAGCATGCCTGTGAGAAATCCTGTGCCTGTACGACTTGCCATGTCATTGTCCGTGAAGGCTTTGACTCTCTGCAGGAATCACAAGAAGATGAAGACGACATGCTGGATAAAGCCTGGGGACTGGAGGCGGAATCCAGACTGGGTTGTCAAGCGCGTGTTGCCGACGAAGATTTGCTGGTCGAGATTCCCAAATACACCATCAACATGGTTTCAGAAACGCATTAAGTCAATCCAAGGCAGGTAACAAGATATGAAATGGACTGATAGCCTAGAAATAGCCATTGCGCTGACAGAGTCGCACCCTGATGTAGATCCGCAATATGTCAATTTTGTTGATCTGCATCGCTGGGTCTGTGAGCTGGATGAATTTGATGATGATCCGGATCGCAGTGGTGAGCGTGTACTCGAGGCCATACAAATGGCCTGGATCGATGAGGCCTAGCTTTTGCCGTGTATGGGTATTCTTCCTGGGCCAGCTTTAGTTGATTTGAGTCCATGCCTTGGTCAACTGCCGACTGAGTATTCAGTTTTGGGGCTGAGGCTGGATCTAAGCCTCTAAAATTCATACAAAAAACCTTCAAACAAGCGTATAATCCGCGCTCTTTGTTGTGAGTGGCTTTAAATTTAGGAGTAAAAAAATGGCGCTTGAACGAACTTTATCAATTATCAAGCCCGATGCCGTGGGAAAAAATGTCATTGGAGAAATCATCAGTCGCTTTGAAAACGGCGGATTGAGGGTTGTCGCCGCTAAAATGTTACAGCTGGACGAAGCACTTGCTGGTGGTTTTTATGCTGAGCACCAAGGTAAAAGCTTCTATGCTGACCTGATTGAATTCATGACTTCGGGTCCTGTCATCGTTCAGGTGCTGGAGGGTGAAAATGCCATCGCCCGTAACCGCGAGTTAATGGGCGCGACCAATCCTGCCGAAGCAGCACCGGGTAGTATCCGTGCGGATTTTGCAAATTCAATTGATGCCAATGCCGTGCATGGCTCTGACTCGCCAAGTTCAGCTGAACGTGAAGTGAATTATTTTTTTAAAGCTGAGGAAATCTGTCCTCGCTTGTTTTAGTGGCTCACTGACAACAGGAAACACTTTCCTGGATTCCAGAGGCAATTTATGCCAACAGAGCGCATCAATTTACTTGGTTTAAGTAAAAAAGGGATGGAGACCTTTCTTCAGTCAATCGGAGAAAGGCCTTTTCGCGCTATACAGCTGATGAAATGGATTCATCAGCAGGGCGTCACTGATTTTGATGCCATGAGCAATATCAGCAAATCCCTGCGCGAACAGTTAAAAGAATGTGCCCAGATCAAGCCGCCGAAAATTAAAGACTGTTTTGCTGCAAAAGACGGCTGCTTTAAATGGATTATTGAAGTTGTCAGCGGCAGTTCCGTTGAAACGGTATTTATTCCTGAAGCCGGCCGCGGCACCTTATGTATTTCATCACAGGCAGGTTGCAGTCTTGACTGTAGCTTCTGTGCGACAGGCAAACAGGGGTTCAATAGTAACCTGACTACTGCTGAAATTATCGGACAACTATGGCTGGTAAATCAGGCATTCAATACCTTTGGTACCAAAACGCCACGTAAAGTGACAAATGTGGTGATGATGGGGATGGGTGAGCCACTGATGAATTTTGAGAATGTCATGGACGCTGTGAGTTTAATGATGGAAGACAACTGCTACGGTCTTTCAAAGCGCCGGGTAACGATCAGCACCTCCGGTGTGGTGCCCAAAATTTATGAAATGCAAAAATACACAGATGCGTCCATTGCGGTTTCCCTGCATGCTCCCAACGACACATTACGCAGTGAGATTGTTCCCATCAACCGGAAATATCCCATCAGTGAATTGTTGGATAGCGTCAATGCCTATCTGGAATCGTTTCCGGACAGTCGCGTGGCAACCATTGAGTATATCCTGATATCCGGTGTGAATGATCACCGACAGCATGCCCGAGAGCTGGCTGAACTGTTGCGCAACACTCCATGCAAAATAAACCTGATTCCCTTCAATCCCTTTGCGGGAACTGATTACAAACGCTCAAGTGATTCTGCTGTCAGTAATTTTCGTAAAATTCTGCAGAATGAGGGCTATGTGGTCACAGTCCGGACGACTCGCGGTGATGAAATCGGCGCTGCCTGTGGCCAGTTGGTGGGGCAGGTTGATGACATGACCCGCAGAAATGCGAGATACCTTGCACAGCGGGAACAAAGCACTTATGTTCAGCCTCTAAAAGTTCAATAATATGTTAGGCTAGAGTCTTTTAGTAAATAATGAATATGCTGCTTTGCTGGCAGAAAAATTCCCCGATTCAACTAAGTATGCGCTTTACCGGCAACTGATAATGAGTGAGCAACTTGAGGAAAATACGCAGGACGCATCTTGCAAAGATGAGCGAGATCTGTGGCCATCGCCTGGCGCAAAATTAAAGAAGTTGCGTGAGGAAATGGGCTGCTCACTTGAACGTGTGTCGGAATCACTTTACATCACCGTGCATTACGTCAAGGCTCTTGAGAATGATGAGTATAACAAGCTGCCCGGTGCCACATTTACCAAGGGCTACTTCAAGTCTTATGCCCAGTTTTTAGGAGCTGATGTTGATGAAGTTCTTACCTGTTATCAGAATTTCGTGACAGCAAGTGAAGATTCCGTCAAGCAGGAAAATGAAGCCAGAAAGGCAAAGAGTAATAAGAAAATAATTGTATGGGTTTTGCTTGCATTTATATTGCTGGCTGTGGTGCTGGGTTTGGCAATGCGGTTTACTGGTAAAGTCAACGCCAAGGGCTCCAACCCATTTATCAGCATGAGTACACTAACTAAAAAAACTCCAGATAATAAGTGAATCATGATTACTGAAAGTCCGATAAAACGCCGTAAGACCCGGCAGATAATGGTAGGGGATGTGCCTGTTGGTGGAGATGCGCCAATAGCCGTTCAAAGCATGACCAATACCAATACCTGCGATGTTGATCTGACTCTTGCACAGATTCGCTCACTGGAAAAAGTGGGTGTTGATATTGTAAGGGTTTCTGTTCCTACGATGGAGGCTGCCGATGCCTTCAAGCAAATTCGCGATGCCGCCAGGGTGCCAATCATTGCTGATATCCATTTCGATCACAAGATAGCTCTCAAGGTACTTGATAGCGGTGTCGACTGCCTGCGTATAAATCCTGGCAATATCGGTCGAGAAGATAAAATCCGTGCCGTCATTGAGTCCGCCAGGGATAAACAGGTTCCCTTGCGAATCGGTGTTAATGCCGGTTCACTTGGCAAGGAATTGCTGCGTAAGTACGGGGAGCCTAATGCCGATGCCCTAGTAGAGTCGGCCTTGCGCCAGATCGACATCCTGGATTCGTATGACTTTCAAGACTTCAAAGTGAGCATGAAAGCATCGGAAATATTCATGACGGTGGATGCATATCGCAAACTGTCGCCGCAGATTGAACAGCCCATGCATCTGGGCATCACTGAAGCTGGAGGTTTGCGTGCCGGGACGGTCAAGTCATCCATCGGACTGGGCCTGCTGTTGATGGACGGCATCGGTGATACTATTCGCATATCGCTGGCGGCAGATCCGGTCGAGGAAGTCAAAGCCGGATTTGAAATTCTCAAGAGCCTTCGTCTGCGGAAAAAAGGGGTCAATCTGGTCGCCTGTCCAAGCTGCTCACGGCAGAATTTTGACGTGATTGCCACGGTCAATGAACTGGAATCCCGTCTGGAAGACATCACGACGCCAGTGCATGTTTCCGTGGTAGGCTGTATCGTGAACGGTCCGGGTGAGGCACGAATTGCCGATATTGGACTGACCGGCGCCACCCCGGTCAATATGTCCTATATCAATGGGCAGACCAGTCACAAGATCAACAATGAAAACCTGGTCGATGAACTCGAAGCGATGGTACGTGCCAAAGTCGCAGAAATTGAAGCCGGACAGGCATCGCCTGAGCCCTTAAAGAACACGGGAAGTAACTAGCTTGTCGAAACAGAAGATACAGGCTATTCGCGGTATGAATGATGTGTTACCGACAGAAAGCCCACACTGGCAATACCTGGAAAAAGTGATTCAGCACCTGATGGCGGCCTATGCCTATCAGGAGATCCGTTTTCCTGTTTTGGAGCAGACCCAGCTTTTCAAGCGCTCCATTGGTGATGCCACGGACATCGTGGAAAAAGAGATGTACACCTTTGAGGACCGTAACGGGGACAGCCTGAGTCTCCGTCCAGAGGGAACAGCCTCCTGTGTCCGTGCAGCAGAACAACATGGCCTTTTATACAACAAGGTTCAGAAACTCTGGTATCTGGGTGCCATGTACCGTCATGAACGCCCCCAAAAAGGCCGTTACCGGCAGTTTTCACAGTTTGGTGTGGAAGCTTTTGGTATGTCGGGTATTGCCATCGAAGCAGAGATGATTCTGCTCAGTGCCCGTCTTTGGCAGACGCTGGGAATTGAAGAATTCCTCAACCTGGAGATCAATAATCTCGGGACCCCGGCTAACCGTATTGCCTACAG
The DNA here is from genome assembly GCA_038148435.1 of Gammaproteobacteria bacterium. Lineage (GTDB taxonomy): Bacteria > Pseudomonadota > Gammaproteobacteria > Pseudomonadales > Pseudohongiellaceae > UBA5109. The sequence goes on from JAYQVM010000054.1 coordinate 5,709, forward strand.
CCAGGCTCTGCGTGCTTACCTGGAGTCCCATAAAGCCAAGTTGGATGATGACAGCCAGCGCCGGCTGGAAACCAATGTCATGCGTATTCTGGATAGCAAAAGCCCGCAGACGCAGGCTGTTTTGGAGCAGGCCCCGCGCCTTGCTGACTATATCGATGATGCTTCCCAACAGGGCTTCCAGAGCTTACTGGATCTGCTGGCAGCTCAGGGTATTCAGACCCGTATTAATACCCGCCTGGTTCGTGGTCTGGATTATTACAATGGCATGGTATTCGAATGGACCACAGATAAACTGGGCGCACAGGCAACGGTCTGTGCCGGCGGTCGTTACGATGGCCTGGTCAAACAGCTGGGCGGGGCCGATACACCTGCAGTCGGTTTCGCCATGGGCATGGAGAGGGTACTTCTCATACTGCAGGAGCTGACAAAATTGCCGTCTAGCCTGGAAAAGCAGGTAGATGTTTTTATTGCCATTATTGGTGAGGAGAATATCCTGCGAGGCTTGGCGCTAGCGGAAAAGCTTCGGCAGAAAAATCCGGCATTAAGAGTTTTGACCCACTGTGCTGGCGGCAAATATAATAGCCAGCTCAAAAAAGCCTATGCCACTCAGGCCCCCTGGGCCCTGGTGCTGGAAGGCAATGAAATCAAGCTGAAAATGCTCGATGATGACGGTCAGTCAAGCACACTGGCGGAAAAGGACGTCGCAGACCGGATTACAACACTATTTAATGATGCAGGCGCTTAGGAGCATATTTTGGCCTACGATACAGATGAAGAACAAATAGAAGCCATAAAAAACTGGTGGGAAGAAAACGGAACAATGATCATTGTTGGGATTGTTATAGTGCTGGCGGTTTTATTCGGTTCCCGCTACTGGGAATCCTCTCAGGCAAGTGTTGCCGGAGCAGCCTCGGATATCTACCTGCAATTGCTGGATCAGGTGCAGTCGGATACAGATCTTGCTGTCGATGAAGCAGAACTGAATGCTGCACGTCTATTACACGATGAGCTGACGAATGATTTTGCCGGAACGGTGTACAGCCATTATTCAGCATTGATGATGGCTCGACTTTATGTGCAATCCGGAAACCTGGAAGCTGCGGCTGCTGAGTTGCGCTGGATTCTGGATAATCCCAAATTGGGAATGTTCAGCAGCATTGATGATGAGCTGGCACTGACTGCACGTTCCAGGCTTGCTCGCATTGTGCTGTCCCAGGGGAATGCGCAAGCTGCCATTGATCTCCTGAATGCTGTTGAGGCCGGCCCTTTTGCCGGCAATTATGCAGAAATTCAGGGCGATGCCTATGCTATGCTGGGCCAGATCGAAGAAGCCCAGGCGGCTTACCAGAGAGCCCTTGAGTTGGGTGTCAATGCAGAAATTGTGGGGCTTAAACTGAACGATATCAGTTCCTGAGCCCGATGATGAAATTCTTCCATGCATGTCTTGCCCTATTACTGAGTCTGCTGCTTGGTGGCTGTGGTTTTTTCTTTGGCGAAGAAGAGGGTGAGCAGCCTGCCGAATTGTTCAGTTTTGATGAGCAAGCTTCCTTTTTGCGCCTCTGGCGTGTTGGTGTCGGCAATGGTCAGGGCAATACTTTCAATAAGCTCCGGCCAGCGATTGATACCGATGCAATCTATGCGATATCCAACAATGGCCGGGTCAGGGCCTTTGATCTGGAAAACGGCAATCGCCTCTGGCAAAACAATCTGGATGAGGAGATTACCGGTGGCGTCGGAATGGGCAGTGAGTATCTTTTTGTCACGAGTGCCAATGCCAGCCTGATTGCGCTGGATAAAAATACCGGTGAGCTGGTCTGGCAGTCTGATACCAGCAGTGAGGTCTTGTCAGTGCCAGCCAGTGAGGGAAATACGGTGGTGGTGCAGGCAATTGACGGCAGTCTGTCGGCCTATGATGCGAGAAGTGGAGAGCGTATCTGGATTTATGAGAATACCGTCCCGGCACTGACCATACGCGGCACCAGTTCGCCGCTGATTATTGGCAATGCGGTGTTGGCCGCCTTTGATAACGGAGTCATAGTATCCGTGGCCCTGAATAATGGCACACTGAACTGGGATACACGTATTGCCATTCCTACTGGCCGTTCAGAAATAGAACGGCTTACCGATGTGGATGCCAACCTCTTACTAGATGGTGGCTCCTTGCTGGTCCCCAGTCTGCATGGTTATCTGAGCATGCTCGACATCAATACTGGCCAGATTCAGTGGCGGGTGGAAGAATCGAGCCTGGTGGGTGTCAGTACGGGATTTGGCAATATTTATCTGGTGGATGAACGTGGCCATGTTAAGGCTTATCGGCGTGGCGCGCAGAACCCGGAGATATGGAACAATGATCAACTGGATTTACGCGATATTTCAGCCCCTGTCAGTTTCAATAATTACGTCGCTGTTGGCGATTTTGAAGGCTACATTCATTTACTGTCCCAGGTAGATGGCAGCTTTGTCGGACGCTATCGTCTGGGTAGTGGAGGGCTGCGCAGCATTCAAAGCAGAAATGGTATTCTGTACGCTTACGGTAATCGCGGTGACCTCGTTGCACTGCGCATCGAGGCCAAATAATTCTTCAAGCGCTTAAGCGCAGAAAAAAATCTATGGTACCTGTGCTGGCCCTGGTGGGCCGTCCCAATGTGGGCAAATCAACCCTGTTTAATCGACTGACCCAGAGCCGAGATGCACTGGTGGCTGATTTTCCCGGTTTAACACGGGATCGGCAGTATGGTGAAGCCGAATATCAGGGCCGGGCTTTCATTGTCATCGATACCGGCGGGATTGACGGCAGTGAAGAGGGCATTGATGCCCCCATGTCAGATCAGGTCTTACTGGCCATCAAGGAATCGGATCTGGTGCTTTTACTGGTCGATGGACGTAGCGGTCTGAGCGCCGGGGATCAGTTTTTGGTCGATTATCTGCGCAAGCAGGAAAAACCATTCATCCTGGTCGTCAATAAAGTGGATGGCCTGGATCCGGACCTAGCCTTGAGTGAGTTTTACAGACTCGGACTTGAGGATATTTATCCCATTGCGGCGAGCCAGGGCAGGGGAGTGAAAAGCATGCTGGATAAAATTCTTGCAGATTTCCCGCAGGATGAGCAAAGCGATGCAATGGATGAAGGGGAAGCCGGGATAAAGATTGCTGTAGCCGGTCGCCCCAATGTAGGTAAGTCGACGCTAGTAAACCGTTTGCTGGGTGAAGAGCGTGTGGTTGTTTTTGACCATCCAGGCACGACACGTGACAGCATTTATATACCCTTTGAACGCAGAGGGCAGAAATATACCCTGATCGATACGGCCGGCATCAGGAAACGGGGCAAGACCAGGGAGACGATTGAAAAATTTTCAGTGGTGAAATCCCTGCAGGCTATTCAGGATGCCAATGTGGTCATTCTACTGATGGATGCCCGCGAAAGTATTGTTGAGCAGGATCTTCATCTGCTGGGTTATGTGCTGGAAACAGGACGCGGTTTGATTATTACCCTGAATAAATGGGATGGCATGAGTGAATATGACAAGGATAAGGTGAAAAAGGATATCCGTCGACGCCTGGTGTTCGCTGATTTTGCCAAGATCCATTTCATCTCCGCCCTGCATGGAACCGGAGTAGGGGATCTTTACCGCTCGGTAAAGCATGCTTATGATTCAGCGCTTCGTAAATTACCCACAGCTAAAATAAACGCAATTCTGGAGCGAGCTATCAGTGAGCATGCGCCTCCCATGCATAACGGCAGGCGTATCAAGTTGCGCTACGCACATGCCGGTGGTCAAAATCCGCCAAGAATCATCATTCATGGAAAACAGACCGAAAAGTTACCCGCTTCTTATGTAAAGTATCTGGAAAAAACATTCCGAAGTCTGCTCAAGCTGGAAGGGACGCCTATTCGTATTGAATTGCGCAATGATGAAAATCCCTACACCAAACATGAAGAACAACTCTCAGACCGCCAGGTTGCCCGTAAACGACGTATGAAACGAAACCGAGAACTCTCACGGCAGTCAAAACCATGAAGCCCATTCTGGTCATTAAAACCGGACATGCAGTACAAAAAGCTTTTGAACAGGCAGGTGATTTTGAACGCTGGATTATCAAAAGCATGCAGGCTGATGCCGTGGAGTTTTCTGTTGTCAGTGTTTATCAGGGTGAAAAATTACCGGCATATGATGATATAGCGGGTGTGGTTATTACCGGTTCTCCGGCCATGGTCACGGACCGACTGGACTGGAGCGAGTACACAGCAGACTGGTTGCGACATGCCATGGTGGCTCGATTGCCTATGCTAGGTATTTGTTACGGACACCAGTTGCTGGCTCATGCTTTTGGTGGCAAGGTTGACTATCATCCGCAGGGGCGCGAAATTGGCACTGTTGCAGTGGATTTGCTGGAAGAGGCAAGACAGGACCCCTTATTTTCCCGTTTGGACAGGCATTTCAGTGCAAATGTCAGCCATATGCAAAGTGTTAGCCAATTGCCTGCTGGCGCTAATGTGCTCGGTAGAAATGATTTTGAGGCCTATCACGTGGTGCGATTTGCGGAAAACGTCTGGGGATGTCAGTTCCACCCCGAATTTAATGCGCTTGTGATGCGCGCTTATGTTGAAGAGCGGCAGGATGCCCTGCGCGAAGAAGGTCTTGATGTGCAAAAAATTCTGGCCGGCATTCAGGAGACTCCAGTTGCAAGTAGACTGATGCTGGAATTTTATAGAATGATCAGAGCTCAGGACGTATAGCTTTTCAGCAGTTCCTGCTGTGCTGCTCGTGCCTTGGCGTTACCCCGTGTGGCTTTTTTATATCTGCCATCAGGCTGAAGAATCCAGGCCTGAACATTGTCACACAGATAGTTGTGCAGGCATTCCTTATACACTTTTTTCTTCAGGCGTTTTTCTTCAATGGGGAAACAGGTTTCTATACGGCGAAAAAAGTTGCGGTCCATCCAGTCGGCAGAAGCTGCGTAGAGCAGGTAGTCACCATCATTGTGGAAATAAAACAGCCGTGAATGTTCAAGAAAGCGGCCAACAATGGAACGCACATGAATATTTTCTGAGACATTTTTTATGCCGGGTCTAAGGCAGCAGATTCCACGTATGATTAGATCAATTTTAACACCAGCCTGTGAGGCTTGATAAAGTGCCTTGATGATTTCAGGCTCCACTAGCGAATTCATTTTAGCGATGATTCGTCCTGCGCCGCCCTTATTCGTTATAGCTATTTCCTGCCGGATCAGATCAAGCATGGTTCTGTGTAGAGTAAATGGTGCTTGTAGTACTTTTTTAAGTTTTCCTGCCTTACCCAGTGCTGTTAGCTGTTGAAAAACTTTCTGGACATCATCGGTGATTGCCGTATCGCTAGTTAACAGTCCTATATCGGTATATAGTCGGGATGTTCTGGCATGGTAATTACCTGTGCCTAGATGAACGTAGCGTTTTAACTGGCGTCCTTCACGCCTTACAACCAAGATCATCTTGGTGTGTGTTTTATGACCAACTACGCCATAGCTGACGTGGACACCAGCATTCTGCAATTCAGTAGCCAGTTCGATATTCTCTTCTTCATCAAAGCGTGCACGCAACTCGATGACCACCGTTACTTCCTTGCCCATATGAGCCGCACCTATCAGTGCTTCAACCAGGATGGAGTCGTCCCCGGTACGGTACAAGGTCTGTTTGATGGCCAGTACATCAGGATCAGCTGCCGCCTGGCGCACGAAATCAATGACCGGGCTGAATGTCTGAAAGGGATGGTGAAGCAACACATCACCTTTCTTGATGGTTTCAAAGATATTGTTTGAGCATGCGAGTCTTTTTTGAATTGCCGGTGTGAATG
>JAYQVM010000055.1:0-11067 GCA_038148435.1 Gammaproteobacteria bacterium
AAACCCTGAGCTTAGTCGTCCTTGCCACGGACAATCTGGCGTCCCTTATAAAAGCCGTCGGGGCTCATATGGTGACGACGGTGTCGCTCACCTGTTTCAGCGTCGGAAGAAATTGTCGCTTTTGACAAAGAGTCGTGTGCCCGACGCATGTTACGCTTGGAACGGGTCACTCTGTTTTGTTGAACTGCCATGCCAATTACCTCTCAAAAGAACTGATCAGATTTCGGACCTACCCGAAAAATCGCGTGATTCTACAGGATTATAACGCAAGTATCGACAAGAAATTTCCAATTATTCGCTTAATTCAGGGTCTTGGTTTTCCAGGTCATCCAGTGACTTGAGCTTGCGCTTTTGCGCCTGCAACTGTTTTTTTAGGCCAGCAAGTTCGGCAAAGGGCTTTCGTCCGTCTTCAAAGGCATGCCGGGTTTCCGCTTCCCTAAAAGCAGTCAGCGCCTGATTGCAGTCCTCGGCCTCGTGATAAATGACAATTGGCAGGCTTAAAATCAGTTCATCCTCGATCAACGAGAGCAAGTCCAACTTGCCCTGCTCACTCACAACGAGTTCGAGTTCATCAGGATTCAGTTCACGATCCCCTGCTTCCTGTAAATTTTCCACGACCTGAATATGCAACTCACTGTCAATCGGATAAGGCACACTTTGCAAGCAACGCTGGCAAGCCAGGGCGAGTTGGACCCGTATCCTGCCCCTTATGAAACAGCCACCTTGATCATCTCTTCTGAATTGCAGCTCAGCCCGTATTTCCATGCTGCTGTTTTCAGCCTCCTGCACCAGCAATTCTCTCAGGCGCGGGAAAAGTGAAAGCTTAAATCTGGCCTGGTAATCAGCTTGCTGGGCGAAAAATTTTCGTGCGTCTACTTGATGCTGGGCGGCTGCTGGCGACATAAGCGCGCATGATAGGCACTGCCATAATACCTGTCAAAAAAACCTTAACTGCCCAGTGCTGCAAGCGCCTCTATTGCAGCTGAAAAGGAAGCGTCATAAGGAGCGCTGACCTGCATGGGCTGAGCACTAGTAGGATGCTTGAAACGCAAGGCTGCCGCATGCAGGCACAGCCGTTTGATTCCTAGCGCCTTCAGGGACTGCATCTGCTCACTTGAACTGTATTTTTCGTCACCGCACAGTGGGAACCCGGCAAAAACGGCATGCACCCTGATCTGGTGTGTACGCCCCGTCTGTGGCTGTGCCAGCAGAAGGGAATGCGAATGATAATGCTCAAGCACACCAAAACGGGTCACGGCTTGCTTACCATCCTGACTGATAAAAACTTTACGTTGACCATACTTTTCAGCACTTCGTTGCAAGCTTGCGCTGACAAGATGCAGATCCTCCGGCCAATGATCATGCACCAGGGCATGATAATCCTTTTGGGTGGAACGCTCACGAAAGTCATTCTGCATTATTTTTAAGGCTCTTGCGTTCCTGGCCAGCATAAGACATCCGGAGGTGCCTTTATCCAGGCGATGCACCAGCTCCAGATACTGACCCTGATAAAGGCTCCGTAAGATATCAATAATACAGTTACTGACCCCACTGCCACGATGGACTGCCAGCCCTGAGGGCTTGTTGATGAGGAGGATATCTTCATCCTGGTATAAGACAGACTCTTGCAGCAAAGTAAGCAGTTTCTCTGCTGGCTTAATTGGCCTGTCCTGGGTCAGTCGGATTGGGGGCACACGGATGATATCAGCAGCCTGAAGTTTATACTCAGGTTTCACCCGTTTACCATTAACACGCACTTCACCTTTGCGAATAATGCGATAAATGAGGCTTTTAGGAGCCCCCTTGAGGCTTGATTTTAAAAAATTATCGATCCTCTGCCCCTGTCTATTTTCGTCAACCTCTAGATGCTGGACCCTGGCTGGACTGGCCTCAATTGTGGTATGTGGATTATTGACACTGACAGGCTTTGCGCGCATTTGTATTTTCAGGCAACCATTCTTATTATCAGCAGAATCTGCTAGCTCTTTAAGACCTGATAACATTCATCAAGACTTTAGTAAAACCCCATAAATGATTGAACTTGCTGAATATTGCTGCTATATTAATCGATGTACTGGCAGCCATTAGCCAGGGCCTTTAGAGGTATAAACGCAAGTATACCCGTATCTACCTCTGGGCAGGAAAATAGATTTGGCATTATATTAAAGTTAGCTAAAATACGACGCAGATTTTTATAGACCTAAATACTCGTAACTAGGCCCAGCGACTGGGACTCAAAGTAAATAAGTACGAATTTCGCCATGACAGCGATAAAACTGTCCTGGCAATTGAACTAAAAGCCTGCTCAGGCAGGAAAATTAACCCGGGCTTACGGGTAACAGAATAACGTAATTTAGATGTGAATTTGGGTTCCTGAGGGAACCAAAGTAAGTTTAAAAAAAACCGGCATCCAGACAGCCTATTCTAAGGCTATTAAGGACTGGCAAGAAGAGACAAGGTATGCTGCCTAGTACTCCGACGTTGTACCTTGGTCTTTTGCAGAGGTGCATAATAGTTTTTTAATCTTACTTAAATATAGTAAAATCAATTTTTTATTGTATTTATTTCATCTGATTTGTAGATCCCTTTCGGCCGTCAGGCCCGATCATTCCGTTACCCGACCCACTGATTGAATTAACGGAAGAATATGAAACGAATGCTTGTAAACGCAACCCAAAAAGAAGAGTTGCGTGTTGCACTGGTTGATGGCCAGCGCCTATATGATCTGGATATCGAAAACCGCACCCGCATCCAGAAAAAAGCCAACATCTACAAAGGTAAGATCACCCGTATCGAACCCAGCCTAGAAGCCGCCTTTGTCAATTTCGGCGCCGACCGTCATGGCTTTCTCCCCTTAAAAGAAATTTCCAAGGAATATTTCTCCCAACAGCCTTCAGAAATTAATGGCCGTATTAATATCAAGGATGTCGTCAAGGAAGGTATTGATGTCATTATTCAGGTTGATAAGGAAGAACGTGGGAATAAAGGAGCGGCCCTGACATCCATGATCAGCCTGGCTGGCCGCTATCTTGTACTGATGCCAAATAACCCACGGGCGGGTGGTATTTCGCGCCGCATCGAGGGAGATGACCGCACCGAATTACGCGAAGCGCTCAGCGGTCTTGACATACCCGATGGTATGGGAATTATCGTACGTACTGCTGGTGTTGGCCGGGCCTCGGAAGAACTGCAATGGGACCTGGATTATCTCCTCAAACTCTGGGATTCCATCAAAAAAGCTAGTGAGGAAAAACAGGCTCCCCTGCTAATTTACCAGGAAAGCAATGTCATCATCCGCGCCATTCGCGATTATCTCAGAGAGGATATTGGCGAAGTCATTTTGGATACAAGAGTCAGCTATGATGAAGCTAAAAGCTTCGTGCAACAGGTTATGCCTCAGTTTCAAGAACGCATAAAACTTCATGAAGGCACGGTTCCCCTGTTCACTCATTTTCAGATTGAAAGCCAGATTGAAAGTGCTTTTCAACGCGAGGTCAAACTACCCTCTGGGGGTTCCATTGTGATCGATCCGACTGAAGCATTGGTATCCATTGACATCAACTCTTCACGTGCAACCCGTGGTTCAGATATTGAAGAAACTGCGCTGATAACCAATCTAGAAGCTGCCGAAGAGATTGCCCGCCAACTGCGTTTGCGCGATATGGGTGGACTGGTAGTGATCGACTTTATTGACATGCTTTCGCAGAAAAATCAACGTGAAGTTGAAAACTGCATGCGCACTGCCCTGGAAATGGACCGCGCTCGCGTTCAGGTTGGCCGCATCTCACGTTTCGGCCTCTTGGAGATGTCACGCCAGCGTCTAAGACCTTCGCTGGGGGAAACCAGTGCTATTGTCTGCCCACGTTGTGATGGCCAAGGTAGTATTCGTGATATTGAGTCTCTCTCGCTTTCTATCATGCGCATCCTGCAGGAAGAGGCTAATAAGCAGAATTCCAATGAAGTGCGGGCTATTGTGCCAGTTAGTGTTGCGTCCTACCTGCTCAATGAAAAACGGGATGTCATTTCAGGCATCGAAAGCAGCACTCAGTCTAAGGTAGTCATCGTTCCTAGCCCGATGCTAGAGACGCCTCACTATCAGATTTCCAGCGTCAATAACGATGATGACATCACGCGTAGCTACCAGATTGAAACCGAACAGCAGCTGGAAGTCGATGAATTCTTGCCGCGGCAGCCGCAGGAGACTATTGTCGCAGCCGTACAGGCGCCTCATATGCATGCCAGCCCATATGTGCCCCAGCCAGAACCAAATAGGGGATTCGGCTCTGCCATTTCGGCTGCGCTGAAAAGCCTATTCAGTAGCACTGAGGCACGCGTTGATGTGACCGAACCCGAAACAACAGCAACCAAGAAAAAGACCAGTCACCAGTCTAATAATCATCTGGGCGATCGGCCGAAAAGTTCAAAACCCGGCCAAAAGTCAAGGAAGCGCCAGTCAGAAGATACTGTCATCAAAGAATCCAAGCCCAGAAATTCAGCTACAGGCGCCCAGAAAAAGAAAGCAAAACGCAAACCACTACAAAATAAAGAAAGTAAGGCTGCCAGCACAGATGATTCGGATAAAAAAGACAAGCCTTTGAAAGCAGGATCCAGGCGACGACCATCTAGCAAGCCCAAGCCCCAGTTAAAGGAGCGTTCTCGTGATGAAGCCCATGTCGCTGAAAACAAGCAGCTACAGTCTGCTGAAAATGATGTGCTTGTAGAAGCCCCAAAAGCAAAATCGCTTGAAGCTGAGACTTCCAAAACATACACAAGCAAAACAGAAGTTCAGCAAGAAGTAGAGACTGCTTTCATATCTGCTTCTACACAGCAGAGCCTTAAACCTGCTATTGGGCAACAGCCTCTGATCAAGACAGAGCAAAAACAGGACAGTCAGCCTGCCAAAGTCGAAACAACAGAAGCTATCAGCAACGGAGCAGGTGCTACGCCAGTAGCAATTGAAACAAACAGTTCAGCAACTGCGGGGCAAGAACCGAGACGGGCACCCAATGACCCCCGTAACAGAATGCGTCAGGTTGCTGAAAAACAGACTCCCCTCCCTGTTCCAGACAGCGCTCCTAAAGGAGAAAACATCCAAGTACAGGAAAATTAATCATATCGGGCAGGATCCAAAAGTGCACATTATGTAATACACTTTGTATTTATGCCCGAGCAAACCATCGATTCCGGAGAGCTTGTTCAACTGCTTGAGAGCGGTTGTGTTATTCTCACTCCAAACCACCGTACAGCCGTTCAAGTGCACGAGACTTATGGTCAGTTTCGCAGGGTGGAACAGAAACCGCGGATTGCTCCAAGCCCAGCCATTTACCCTATTGATATCTGGCTCAAGCAGCGCTTTTTAGAGCTTTTTGAGCAGGATTCAACCATTGAACCCTTGAGCATCCTGGACAGCTATCAGGAGCTGAGCTTCTGGAAAAAGGTGATTCGTGACAGTGCAGTTAAAAATCCCCTCCTGAACCTGCAAAATGCTGCCCCTCGGGTTATGGAAGCCTACCGTTTGAGCCTGCAGTGGCAAATTCCTCTAGATGAATTTAAACCTTTTCAAAGCAGTCGCCAGGACCAGCTCGATGACTGTACAGCCTTTCTGGAATGGGTAAAGCTTTATCGGCAGCGTTGTAAGTTAATGGGGTTGACTAGTTTTGCCGAACAGCTACAGCAGCTACTAAGGAAATTGACAAAAACTCAGTCCAATCTGCCGGACAAAATCATTGCTCTTGGTTTTGCCGAGCCTCCTCCGCTGTATCAGTCCTTATTCAGACAATTACAGGAGCAATGCCAGCTTGAATTTAGACAATGGCAACAATACAAACCAACTCTAAGGAAATTTTCCATTGCCAATACCACAGAAGAAATTCGAGCCAGCGCACAGTGGAGCCGACAAATCCTTGAGGACAATCCACAGGCCAGGATCGGTATTGTCTGTAATGAATTGCAAGAGCATGTTCCTACCCTCAAACGTCTATTCAGGGATAGCTATGAAACGGCAGAATCACTCAGACAAGCCTGGTTTATTCAAAGTGAATCAGGGATCTGTCAGGATATTCCTGCACTAAAACAGCTAGCTTACCTGCTGAAATTCAATCTGCGTGAACTATCGACACTAGACGCTTGCTGCCTACTCCGCTGCTCAATTTTACTGGCATCCGAAGAGGAATCATCCGGACGAGCCGCTATGGAGTTTTATTTACGTAACAGAGCCGAGTCTATTGTACGGAGTGCTGATTTACGTTTCTTTCTTGGGCAGAATGACATGCCCTGGTCCAGTCCACTACTTCATCAGGCTTTGCTGGACTGCGAGAAGTTAAATCGTCAACAACAAAAATATCAAAAACTCACTGACTGGGTCGAATTATTTGAGCAGCAGTTTGAACGCCTAGTCTGGCCGATAAACACTAGTGGTCCAAATATAGAGCTCCTGCGCACCTACTGCAGTGAAGCATTCAGACAGCTTAAACTACTGGATTTTATTCTCGGGACAGTCTCTATCACTGAAGCCTTGAGCCAGTTTGAAGAAGCCTTGCTAAATCTATCTAACCGGGAATACCGTCAGGAATCACCTGTGCAGATTCTGTATGCAAAGGATGCTGACGGCTTGCAGTTCACACATGTCTGGTTCATGGGATTGTCAGATACTCAGTGGCCTCCCATACAACATAGCAATCCCTTTATTCCCTTTCCCTTGAAACGAAAATATTTCCTGCCCAACAGCTTTCCTCAACTCAGCTACCAAAACGCCTTAAACAGCCTACAAGGTATACGTGACAATACACGTAAAGAAGTGGTCTTCAGCTTTCCACGCAGCAGCGAATTTGGCGACCAATCTCCCAGCGCCGTATTTCTGGAGTTTGGCCAGGATATCGACATCATCACTATAGCCAACAATCACTCTAGGCCACTGCTGCAAAAACAAAGTATTCAGATATATCGAGAGGCACAAAAACAGTCTGCACTCGAAAGCTATACTGAACTGAATGCTTTAACCCTGCATCCTGAGGAAACTCTCCATGGCGGAGTTACTCTGATTCAAGATCAGGCAGAATGTCCATTTCGAGCCTTCGCACTTCATCGCCTCAAGTCCAAGGAATTACCTGCAATAACTTATGGCATTCCAGCTAAGGATCTCGGAAGCATGCTACACCGAGTGCTGGAAAAGCTCTGGCAGCGGCTGCAAAATTCAACCAACCTTCAGCATTTAACTGCTGATCAGCAGAACAGTATAATCAATGAGTCTGTTTCTACTGGGCTGTCTTATCTTAGCAAGAAACATCCACGGCTGATGCGTCCTCGATATGTCGAACTCGAACATAAGCGCCTCTATAAATTAATGGACCGCTGGCTGGCCATTGAAAAACAGCGTGCACCTTTTTCCGTCATCTCTCATGAATTCGGAGTCAACTGGCAACATGCCGGACTTACCTTAAAATTTCGTATCGATCGTATTGATCAAAGTGAACACGGCTATGTTTTAGTCGACTACAAAAGTGGCACCAACAACTTGGTCACTTGGATTGACGAACGACCCTCTGCGCCGCAACTTCTACTATACAACGATGCTCTCTTTCAGGAGGGGAAATATCAACCGGTCAATGCTCTGCTTTTTGCTCAAGTCAATATAGGCAGCCTGGAGTATCGCGGCATCAGCTCAACAGCTGATACCTACCCAAAGACCTCATTAAGGGAACAAAAAAAATATTCTCCCGATATTACTTGGCGAGAGTTACAAGATACTTGGAAAGAAAGCTTGCAGAACATGGCTAATGAGTTTCTGGCCGGCTATTGTGCCGTGCAACCTAAGGATAGGACTTCCTGCCAGTATTGTCATCTGGATGCCTTCTGCCGAATTCAGGAAAAGCTAGAAGGCGAGACGGAAAAATATGAGTTAAGCCATGACTGAAATGCAGATTGTCGATGCCAAAGAAAGAGAGCTAGCCCTAGATGTCAGTCGTTCTTTTTGTGTACAGGCTCCTGCAGGTTCTGGTAAAACCGAACTACTGACGCAACGCTTTCTTAAACTTCTCTTGAGCTGCGATGAGCCTGAAGAGATTCTGGCTTTTACCTTTACCCGTAAAGCTGCCTTTGAAATGCGTCAACGCTTGTTAAAAAGCTTGAAACAGGTGGATGCAAGTAATCTGACGCCATTAACCAAGGAACTGGGTCAAAAAGTACTGCAGCGTGATCAAGAAAGACAATGGCATCTGCATGCTAATCCTCAACGCCTGCAAATCAGTACCATTGATGCCTTCAATTCTTCTTTGTGTGCGCAACTACCTGTTGTTAGCGGTCTCGGTGGCAGAGTCGATATCATCGATCCCCCAGAGCAGCTATATCACGATGCATGCATTGAGCTTTTTACCAAACTAGAGAACGATGAATCCATCGCTACTGATCTCGCAAGGTTTCTCGAACACCTAGATAACAATCTAGGGCGAGCACAGGACCTGCTTAGTGCTTTGCTGGGCAAACGAGAGCAATGGCTACCACATATGATGAGCATGTATCGCCGTAGCGATCTGCGAAAAGTACTGAGTAGCAATTTAGAAGAAGTCATTCTTGAAGCCATCAGCGTCTGCACCGAAGAACTTACTCCCTTTTCTGAAAAACTACTCCCTTTACTTAGATTCGCAGCTCTCAATCTTGAGCGTGCTGGTGATGCATCGCTAAATCAATTTAAATGGGGGGCTGAGTTGCCAGCCATTAACATTTCGGCACAACAAGCCTGGATGATGATAGCTAATTTTTTGCTGACCAGAAACGGGGAGCTACGCAAGCCAGGCGGCATCAACAATAAAAATGGTTTTCCTGCTAAAGATGCCGGCAAGGATGCACAACAAAAGCATCTGTATGAATCAAGTAAAAACGACTTCAAAATGTTGCTTGCAGAGTTGGCACAGTCGGCCTCTTTGCTCGAGGCGCTGCAGTCCTTACAAGTTCTGCCAACCAGTAATTATGGTTCTGGCGAATGGGATTTTCTAGAAGCCCTGAGCAACATACTGATTCATCTGGTCACTGAACTTATTACTAGGCTGCAAAAGGAAAACAAGGCCGATTACATCCATATTAGTAGCAGCGCACTTGAAGCATTAGGTGAAGAAGATGCTGTTAGTGATCTTGCCTTGCGCTTGGATCTTAAAATCAAACATCTGTTAGTTGATGAGTTTCAAGATACCTCTCATCAACAGATCGAGTTACTAAAAAAACTGACCCAAGGCTGGCAACCTGACGATGGGCGCACTCTGTTTATCGTTGGTGATGGCATGCAGTCCTGTTACGGTTTCCGCAATGCTGATGTCGGAATATTTCTAAAATTACGTGATCAGGGTATAGGTTACATTATGCTCGATACCCTGCAGCTGAAGATGAATTTTCGCTCACATCAGCATCTAGTCAGCCATGTTAACCGCCTGTTTAGTTCAGCATTCCCCGCTCGGGATAATATTTCGCGTGGTGCTGTCGCCTACAGTGCCAGTCAGGCAACTCGAAAAGAAATTTATGAAGGACTATACACGACCTTGCTGATTCACCCGGCTGGGGAAAAAATTGCCAGTGATATTGCTGCCTCCCAGGAAGCTCAATACCTAGTGCAACAGATTCTGCAACTGCGAACGAATAAGAGTAAGTCGATTGCCATATTGGTACGTTCACGTTCGCACCTGCGTGAAATTATTCCCGCATTGAGGGAAGCAAATTTAACTTGGAATGCTGCGGGTATAGATAGCTTGAGTGGCTTTTCTGTCATTAAGGATTTGATCAGCTTGCTACAGAGCCTGCATAATCAAGCCGACATCACAGCACTATTTTCCTTACTACGCTGTCCCTTTGTTGGTCTTAAGCTGCAAGACATACATAGCCTGAAACGCTTTGCTGAGGAACAAGAGTTTACGCTGTGGCAGGCACTTGTAGATTTTATGGCATGTAGTGAGCTCTCTAAAGATGCTCAAAAACGACTGGGTAGAGTAATCCCCATCCTGCTACAGGCACGTAATAATCGTGGTTGGCAACCCATACGAGACTGGCTGGAAAACTACTGGACCCAGTTGGGTGGTCCTGCATGCCTAAAGAATGAATTTGAGCTGTCCTATGTCGAGCGTTTCCTAAGCTTGCTGGAAAACGAGGCCCAGGGCTCTGAGCTGCTCGACATCCATCATTTTCGTCGGCGTTGTCAGGAAACTTTTCTAGGTTCCTCGCTCGATGGAGAAGCAGATCTACAGATCATGACCATTCATAATGCCAAGGGGCTGGAGTTTGATTATGTTCTCTTACCTGGTCTAGACCGTACGCCACCATCGGGTAAAAAAGCACTCTTCCTGTGGCAAGAACAAACTTCAATGCAAGGTAAATCACGGCTTCTGCTCGCCCCGCTTCACGCCAATGGCGAGGAAGACAATCCAAGCTATCGTTATCTGGAGCACGAAGCAGATATTCGACGCAAGTTGGAAAATATCCGCTTATTATATATTGCTGTCACCCGTGCAAGAGAACAAGCTTTTCTTTATGCTCAGTTACAACTTGATGACAAAGGCAATTACAAAGAACCTGCCAGATCTTCACTGCTGAACTGTATCTGGCCTGAACTTGGTGAACGTGAAGATCTCTTAATAATTAAAGCTATAGATGACGATAATCAAAGCAAAACTGCTAGGCAAGTTTCACAACAGACCCTGCAACGGCTATCAGAAGATTGGCAAGCCAAGGTTCAAACAAATCAACCCCGTCTGACAGATGAAAAAGCCAAATTCGATTCTCATCAGAGTCTTTTGGAAAAACGCATCGGTGATATTATCCATCGGTGCCTGCAATTAAAAGTAAATAAAAGTATCAATGTGCTTACAGCTGGGCAGCTAAAAAAATTTCGTGCACTCTGGAAAATACAGTTACATGACTGCTGTCGAAGCGAAAAAGATTTTACACAGGCATTGCAAGAAATTGAGCAGCATTTACAGAATTGTATGCAACATAAAAAAGCAAGCTGGCTTTTTGATCCGAGACATGAAGGCAGTGCCTGCGAACTTTCTTTGAGTGACTATCGAGGCGACTGGCGCAGGGAATATG
>JAYQVM010000056.1:0-10733 GCA_038148435.1 Gammaproteobacteria bacterium
AGGCTTAAGCGCTTGCCATCTCTACGCTGACGTAAGTTCGATTTTGAGGCCCTTTGGCCTGAAACTTTACTTTGCCGTCTGTTTTAGCAAAAAGGGTATGGTCTTTACCAATACCGACATTCTCCCCAGCATGAAACTTTGTTCCACGCTGACGCACAATGATATTCCCTGCCGCTACACTTTCACCACCGAACAGCTTGACGCCGAGGCGCTTGGAAATGGAATCGCGACCATTATTAGTACTTCCGCCTGCTTTCTTATGAGCCATGACTAATCCTCTTTCTTCGCTTCAGCAGCCGCTTTTACCTTGGCGGGCGCTTTCTTGGCAGCACTCTTTTTCGGCGCAGCTTTTTTAGCGGGGGCTGCGCCGGCTTCTTCGGCCTTCGCCTGAGGAGCTGCCTTGGCTTTACCCCCACTGATGGCAGTAATTTTCAATTCGGTATACCACTGCCTATGCCCCTGGTGTTTCATATGATGCTTACGGCGTCTGAATTTAATGATAGAAACCTTATCAGCACGACCATGATTGAGCACTTCCGCCGTCACATTGCCTTCGATATAGGGCTTGCCAATTTTCACATCAGCCCCTTCACCGA
The DNA here is from genome assembly GCA_038148435.1 of Gammaproteobacteria bacterium. Lineage (GTDB taxonomy): Bacteria > Pseudomonadota > Gammaproteobacteria > Pseudomonadales > Pseudohongiellaceae > UBA5109. The sequence goes on from JAYQVM010000056.1 coordinate 597, forward strand.
TCATCAGGACCTTGTCAAAACTGACACTGTCACCCGTGCTGGCTTCAAGTTTCTCCAGACGCAGAACTTCACCTTCTTCTACGCGATGCTGTTTGCCACCACTTTCTATAACCGCATACATGACCTTAACTCCGGAATTTACTTCTGCTTCGAACCCTGGTTTACAGGGGCGGCAATTGTAAGGGAAGTGTCCAGCTTACGCAAGGCCGAATCGAGCTTTTCCCAGCGCATTGGCCCGATATTATCGCTATCGCTGCATACGGTGAGAACACTGTATTCTTGACTTTACAAGCCCGCCTAAATAGGCTGACGAAGATTATATGATTCGAGCCCTATTATGACTGCAAGCATCCAGCATTATGTGGAGGATGATTTTAAGTCGCTGAATGACAATATCATCGAGCAACTGCATTCTGAAGTGCCGCTTATCGAAGATATCGGTCATTACCTGATTGAGGCCGGCGGTAAGCGCATTCGCCCGCTGCTAGCTCTGCTTTGTGCACGTGCCTTTGACTACAAGGGAACACAGCACATTCATCTGGCCACGGTTATTGAGTTTCTGCATACCGCCACCCTGCTGCATGATGATGTCGTCGACATTTCGAAAATGCGGCGTGGACGGCCCACCGTCAATATCCGCTGGGACAACCCTTCCAGTGTTCTGGTTGGTGATTTCATCTATTCCCGTGCCTTTCAGTTGCTGGTTGATATTGCCGACATGCAGATCATGAAGATCATGGCAACAACGACCAACAAGATATCTGAGGGAGAAGTCCTGCAACTGATCAATCAGCACAATGTCACTGCCTCAGAATCAGACTATATGAATATCATCCATAACAAAACCGCCATCCTCTTTGCCGCGGCCTGTCAGTCGGCAGCTATCTTGGCGGGAGTGGATTCTCAGACACAGCTAAAACTGCATGAATTTGGCCTGCAGGTTGGTATGGCCTTTCAGCTGATTGATGATGTGCTAGATTACAGTGGCGACATTAGCGAAATGGGTAAAAATGTCGGGGATGATCTGGCTGAAGGTAAGCCGACCCTGCCGATCATCTATGTCATGCAGCAGGGTAGTGATATGCAGAAGGAAATGATTGGCAGAGCCATCCGTGAGGGAGGACTGGAAAATCTGCAGAGTATTATAGCCATTGTGCGGGATTCAGGGGCACTAGACTATACCCAGAAAAATGCCGAACAGCGTATTGCTGCCGCTCTCGACTGCCTGCAGGTTGTCAAGCCCTCAAGATATCGGGATGGTTTACAGGCCGTTGCCAAAGCCGCCGTCGCCCGTTCAAAATAAGCTTTTTCCTAGCTCCACGCTATCACCACTTGTGATCGTGCCACCCTGAATGACTTGACAGCAGACCCCTCCGCGCCAGTACGGTGTTAGGGCTTCCTTGAGTCCTAGATGAGTCCGATCCATTTTCCAGCAGGGGTCCGTTTCTCCAGTAATTTCCAGAATCACATCACCAATATGGATGCTTCGACCCACATCCATGGGTAAAAATTCGAAGCCTGTTATGAGCAGGTTTGCCCGTCGCTCAGTCCATTGCAGCTCTTTACCCAGTTCATGACAGGCTTTAACCCAGGACTCCTTACTAAGCACTGAAATCTGACGGGCTTTATGATTACCTTTACTGTCACCTTTCAGCCCTTCGTTCTGAGTGATCTCGGCGCTGAAAACTTCTTCCATCGGAGAGTCTGAATCGTTTCGTCTTGCGATACTGGAGAGTTTGATCTGCATGCAGCATTATTCTCAATTTAGTCTAGTATATTGAAAGCATCTGGCTTGCATTATAAGCATAAACACGCCATTCTGCGTACTTGAGTCACAGGAGCCCGTTCATGAAAAAATTCTTGCTGATAATTCCAGTTATTCTGATTGCTGCTTTTACCGGCCTGTATTTTTACGCTAACCGTGAAACTGTGAACCAGCTGGATATCTATATCCAGCGTGCTCTGGCCAGTGGTGTTTATAACGATATTCATTATGAATCCGCTGAATTCGGCGTTGATGGCACGATCACCATCACCGGACTGAACGTCACCGATGCCATCAACTTCAATTATCTAGTCGACCATGTACAGTTATCCGACATGGATTTTTTCAATCCTTTTCCGCGCAGTGTTTCCATCATGGCGAACGGTTTCCGTTTTCCAGAAGGAGCATCAGAACTGCAGTTACCTCTTGCCTCACCTGGGTTGAAGAATTTTCTTGGTGCCATAGATAGCAGTCAGAGTGTACCCATGGAAATTCGGTATTCACATCAGTATGATCCTCGTGATAATGAGAGTTTTAACAGCACCATCAGTTTGGGCGTGCCTGATTCCTTTTCCATGCGTATCAACAGTTCAACTCGCAATATTCCCTTAGAGACCCTGAGCCTTATCAGGGATCCGGCAGAGGCCGAGGTAGCATTTAGTACAGCACTTATGGCGGCCGAGATTCCGGCACTCAGCCTCCAAATTTCAGACTCAGGTTTTCTGGATGGCCTGCTGGCCAATCAGGCCATCCAGCAAAATCGTAATATCGAGGAAATCCGAAGTGAACTCATGTCGTTAACACAATCGCTGTTTTTGTTTGCGCCGACAGATCTGCAGACTCAGGCTATTGAGCTGGGTAATCAACTGACTGCATTCCTAGAAGGTAATAGAACGTTCAATCTGGCAATCCATCCTGACATGTCAGGCTCCATCCAAGAATTACAGGGCCCAATCATGGACGCCTTCTTCAATAATGACTATGCCCAAATTGTTAATTTGCTGAATCTGGAGACCTATACCGAGTAGTTCAGAAAAAATCGAATCCTTCCACTTCGTAATAACGTGTAAGTTCGATATCCTCTTTTACGAGCTCACCGGCGAGAATCGCATTAACATCATTTGCGAAAAGCTGTAAGTAGTTATCTAGGTCATCCTGAGCCATAGCCTCCAGTAAAGCATCCCGCCAAACACTCGCACAACGGGTATCTATCAGTCTGACATTGTTGTCTTGTGCCCACTCAGCCGAGATCATGAGGCCCAGAGATTGCATTTTTTCAGCATATAGAGCCTGCCTGTCAGCATCGACTTCTTCAAGAAGTTCGCGGGTAAGCTGAAACCAGCCCGGCGAGAGAGCATTTCCGAGGTAAAAGGTCTCCACCCAGTAAAGGTAATCTTTCAGTGCTTGATAAGCATGGTTATCCTCGCCATGCTGGTAGTAATCAATGAAGTATGCTTCCGAAGGCAAATTGTGCGGCCAGGAACCCACCGGTAGGAGAGCCGAGCAGGCAATCTGCAGACTTAGTAGGACAATTAAAAATAAACTTTTGCAGAATGTCATGAACAGATTTTGTGGAGCCTGATAGATACTAAGATGAAACGCAGGATTGTATTGTACTAAACAACATGCAAAGAGCGACGTAAATACCTCAGACCATAAAAAACCAGAGGCCAGATTAAGGCGCTGGAAAACGCAGGAACCAGAAACATCAGATTTGATAAAGTATTCTGTTCGCTGACTGTTAAAATCCAGAATGAAACGAGCTGATGCAGACCGATCAGAATAAAAACCGTACTAGCCTGCTGCAGCATGGTAAACATCCGCAGGCGGCGATAGACGCTCAATGCGAGATATGCTACTAGCGCCAGTCCCAATGCATTGAGACCCAGCAGTGAATCTTCCAAGACGTCAACAAAAAGTCCTAGAACCCAGGCGCTCAACAGCCCAACTCGGTGTGGAAGCGCCATGATCCAATATATAAGAAACAGCACAATCCACTCAGGCCGATAATAAACCATGGCATCCGGCAAGGGCATTACAAGCAAAAATGCCGCCACAATAAAACTGGCAATAATTACCCATAGACCCTGTGAATGTCGAAACCCGAAAGAAGACATAGTTAAAACACCAACAGTAAATCTCTGCTGGTATTCAGCTGCGCTGTTGGTTCAACGGTCACTGTCACGAATGGCTGTCCGGGATCATGCACGATACTGGTAATCACGCCGACCCGATAGCCGGCAGGAAAGCGCTGGCCGAGGCCTGAGGTTACCAACACATCCCCCACCACAATATCTGAAGTATCAGTCATATTAATCATCATCATGATGTGCCGACTACCCAGGGTGCCGGTGACGACGGCGCGAATGCCGTTACGATTCACTTGTATCGGGGTGGAATGCTGAGAATCAGTGATCAGCTGTACCCAGCTATAATAAGGTTCGACTGATATGACCTGACCAAAGAGCCCGTCTGCATCTAGTACAGCCTGTCCTTCATAAACCCCATGGGCTGTACCCTTGTTAACCAGCACCTGCTTTCTGAAGGGATCAGACGCTTCGCTTACCAACTGGGCCCTGACAACGATGTCATCAACAACGGCAGAAGCATTCAGCAATCCACTCAGACGCTGGTTTTCAGCAGTCAAGTGATCAATTTTCTGCAGCTGGTATTGCTGCATCAAGAGTGTTTCCTGCAAGGCCTGATTTTCTCTGAACAATTCTTCCCGGCTCCTGAAAACATCACTTAGCTGCTCACTGAGTGATTGGGGAACTTCTAACAGCCAGTGAATCGGCATTACGGTATAGGAGGCATAATAACGAGCTTGCTGTAGATAACCGAAACGATTATCAGCAAACATAATAATCAGCGATACCAACACCAAGGTCAGTAATTTGTATCCCTGCATCGAACTTTGAATAAACAGAGACTTGTTAATAGTCACCTACCTGTTCAGAAAACCAAACAAGAAATCTGTTTTGATTTTTATTATTAATCCAGTGTCAGTAAGTCTATATCATGGACATCCATGATTTCCATGGCACGCCCTCCTCCCCTAGCTACGCAGGTAAGAGGATCATCGGCAACGATAACAGGTAGACCAGTTTCTTCACTAAGCAGTTTATCCAGGTCTCGTAGCAGAGCTCCACCACCAGTTAGCACCAGTCCACTTTCAGCAATATCTGAAGATAGCTCCGGTGGAGATTGTTCCAATGCACTCTTAACTGCCTGTACGATAGTCGAAAGAGGCTCCTGCAGGGCATCCAGAATTTCATCACTATTCAGCGTAAAGCTTCTTGGCACCCCTTCGGCCAGATTTCGACCACGGACATCAATTTCCCGCAATTCTGATCCAGGATATGCGCAACCTATTTCCTTCTTAATGCGCTCTGCTGTCGCATCCCCAATAAGACTTCCGTAATTGCGTCTGACATAGGTCGTAATGGCTTCATCAAAACGGTCACCGCCCACTCTAACAGATTCAGAATAAACCACACCATTCAGTGAAATAATAGCAATTTCGGTAGTACCACCGCCAATATCAACCACCATAGAACCACTGGCCTGATCCACGGGCAGACCAGCACCCACAGCGGCAGCCATAGGCTCTTCAATAAGCCTAACTTCACGCGCTCCGGCACCCATGACCGATTCGCGAATAGCACGTCGCTCAACCTGAGTTGATTTACAGGGCACACAAACAAGAACCCTTGGGCTGGGCCGGATAAAACTGTTTTCATGCACTTTGTGAATGAAGTGTTGCAACATTTTTTCAGTCACCTGAAAGTCGGCAATTACCCCGTCTTTTAGCGGACGAATGGCTGAAATATTACCCGGGGTTCTGCCCAACATGCGTTTGGCATCAGAACCTACGGCAGTAACTGTTTTCTGACCATTATGAATTCGAATCGACACCACGGAAGGTTCGTTGAGGACAATGCCCTTATCACGGACATAAATAAGGGTGTTGGCGGTTCCCAGATCGATTGACAGATCATTAGAGAACATGCCTCTTAATCTCTTTAGCATAAATGTTTTTAACTCTCGTAGGCTTAAATACTTAAATTTTCATCACTGTAGTACGCACTTACATGCAATCTTCCAGTATAATGATCCTACATTAACAATGAGCCTGATACGAATTGTCTCTCATCTAAAGAAATCGGCCCCAAAATATTGTCTTTGTAGTACTTAATGTGCAACTCTAGCAACGACAACAACCTAGAGCAAGAATCAAATCTAACTTGTCAGAATTATTTCACTATATGAGCCGATTTTAGTCATAAACAGTATAACGGAGAAAAGAATGTCTATTTCAAGCTCGGATATTGCTTATATTGCTCAATTAGCGCGCCTGCACCTGAGCGATACAGAAGCCAGTGAAGCTGCCAGCAGCTTTAGCAATATCCTCAAATTAATTGACCAGATGCAATCGGCAAATACCGAAGGTCTCACACCCCTGTCACATGCCATAGAAGCATCCCAGTCACTGCGCGAAGACATAATTAGCGAAACGATCCAGCGTGATGAATTGCAAAAACTGGCTCCACGAAGTGGACATGGTCTTTACCTGGTTCCAAAAGTTATCGAATAAACCCCGTCGGATGTAGCAAGATGTTTGAATCAGGAATTGCAGAAATATCACGTCGCCTCGCCGCTGGAGAATTTTCCAGCGAAGAATTGACCTCCGCCTATTTAAAACACATACATCAGCATGATGCTCGCTTCAATTCTTACATCACAATATGCGACGAACTTGCGCTGAGTCAGGCCAGAGCAGCGGATGCTGCCAGAGCCAAAGGCAAAGGTGGAGACTTGTGCGGCGTCCCCATCGCTCACAAGGATATATTTTGTACGAAAGGAATCCGTACTTCCTGCGGATCACGCATGCTGGATAATTTTATAGCTCCTTATGATGCTACCGTGGTTGAAAAATTCAATCAGGCAGGTATGGTAATGCTGGGTAAAACCAACATGGATGAATTTGCCATGGGTTCGTCAAATGAAACCAGTTATTACGGGGTGGTTCATAATCCTTGGGATACAGAGCGAGTGCCTGGCGGCTCTTCTGGCGGCTCAGCTGCTGCAGTCGCTGCACATCTTGCGCCTGCTGCCACGGCCACCGATACCGGTGGTTCGATTCGACAGCCGGCAGCTTTTTGTGGACTGACCGGTTTAAAACCGACTTATGGAAGGGTATCACGCTGGGGCATGATCGCATTTGCTTCAAGTCTTGATCAGGCTGGCACTATGACCCGATCTGCTGAAGACTCTGCCTTAATGCTGAATGTGATGGCTGGCCATGACCCAAAAGATTCAACATCCATCAACGTTGCTGTCGAGGATTATACCTCCTCACTCAACAAACCACTGAATGGATTGAAAATTGGTATACCGGTCGAACATTTTGCCGAGGGACTAAATCCGGCGCTTGAACAAAAAATTCGTGAAGCCCTCGGGGTTTATGAAAAACTGGGCGCCAGCATCCAGGAAATCAGCCTTCCAAATTCCCATCTTTCGGTGCCAGCCTATTATGTCATCGCACCGGCCGAAGCCTCGGCAAACCTTTCACGCTTCGACGGGGTCCGCTATGGATACCGCTGTGACAATCCTCAAAATTTGGAAGACATGTATAAGCGCACGCGTAGTGAAGGCTTTGGTGCAGAAGTTAAACGCCGCATCATGGTCGGTACCTACGCTTTATCAGCTGGCTACTATGATGCCTACTATATCAAGGCTCAGAAAATCAGGCGACTGATCAAGAACGATTTTGACAAAGTATTCACCGAAGTCGATGTCATCATGGGCCCAACTTCTCCGCATACCGCTTTCAAGATAGGTGTGCAGAACAATGATCCGGTAACCATGTATCTTGAAGACATCTACACCATTGCCGTTAATCTGGCCGGCCTCCCTGGCCTCTCAATACCGGCGGGTCTGATTGATAATCTGCCGCTGGGTTTGCATATTGTCGGCAAGACTTTTAGTGAATCCCAGTTATTGAATATTGCTCATCAGTTTCAGCAGGAAACTGACTGGCACCTGCGGACGTCGGGGATTTAGAATGAAATGGGAAACGATAATCGGGCTTGAGGTCCATGTTCAACTAGCAACTAAAACAAAATTGTTTTCCGGCACCGAAACTAAATTCGGCGCAGAACCGAACACCCAGGCCAACATATATGACCTGGCTATCCCCGGCACTTTACCTGTTCTAAACGGAGAAGCACTTAAAATGGCTGTCAAATTCGGCTTAGCGATTGATGCTGAAATTGGCATGCGCTCAGTATTTGATCGCAAAAATTATTTTTATCCTGATCTACCAAAAGGCTACCAGACTAGCCAGCTCGATTTTCCTACGGTCAGCAAAGGATCGCTGAGCATCACTCTGGAAGATGGCACAACAAAAACAATTGGCATTACCCGCGCCCACTTAGAAGAGGATGCCGGTAAATCCCTGCATGAAGATTTTCATGGCGAAACCGCTATCGACCTCAATAGAGCCGGAACACCACTTCTAGAAATTGTTTCTGAACCAGAAATTCGGAGCGCTGCGGAGGCGATTGCCTATATGAAAAAACTTCATAGCCTCGTGCGCTACCTGGGCATCTCCGATGCTGATATGTCCAAAGGAAATATGCGCTGTGATGCCAATGTTTCCATTCGCTCCAAAGGGGAGAGTGAATTTGGCACACGCACAGAGATCAAGAACATCAACTCTTTCCGTTTCGTTGAAAAAGCTATCAACATTGAAGTTGAGCGTCAGATTGACATTTTAGAAGATGGTGGAAAAATCGAGCAGGAAACTCGATTATATGATTCAGAGCGCAATGAAACACGCTCAATGCGCAGCAAGGAAATTGCCAACGACTATCGCTATTTCCCTGAACCAGATCTATTGCCAGTCGATATTGATAAAGAATTTGTCGAAGCCGTCAGAGCGACCCTGCCCGAACTTCCCGATGCCAAAAAACAGCGCTTTATGAAAGACTATAATCTCAGTGAATATGATGCACTGATCCTGTCTGGCGATCCAGCCACGGCGAATTATTTTGAAGCGCTTGTTGCCAGCTGTGGAGATGCCAAGTTATCCGCTAACTGGGTAAGCGTGGATTTACAGGCACACCTGAACAAAAAAGAAATCACTATCCAAGACAGCCCGCTTAGGGCTCATGATTTAGGGGGGTTGATTAGTAAGATTATCGATAATACGATTTCATCGAAGATTGCCAAGGATGTGTTTGAGTACATGTTAAATGGTGAAGGAAGCGCAGAAGAAATCATCAATGCCAGAGGCCTAGTTCAGATAACCGATGTTGGCGAAAATGTCGATCTAGTCAAATCTGTTTTGAACAATCATCCTAACCAGGTAGCACAATATAAATCTGGCAATACCAAAGTTATCGGTTACCTGGTTGGACAGGTAATGAAAGAATCTAAAGGTAAGGCAAATCCCACCCTGGTCAACCAGATTCTTGTAGATGAACTTGACAAGTAGGAAATGTGGTCATGAGATCAGAAAAGAAAAAAGGCGTAGAACGCAGTCAGCCATCGGTCACTGACGAATTATGGAGTGATGAACGTATACAAACCTTTCTCTCTCTGGAAAGTAGCGCCCGTGATGCTCCAGATTTTCATATTCTGAGCAAAGCATATCGTGGCATGGTGCCAGAAGCCTTTGGCCGTTTTGTGACGTTTTTTGTTGCAGACGGACGTGATATCAATGCAAGAAACTATCGAGGCGAAACCATTCTCAAAATTGTTTCAGAACACAGGAACTCGGCGGAGTACACTGCAATCCTGGATCAGGCCGGCGCTCGGGTCTGATTTAAAAACCAGGTCAAGCGCCCTTTGTGCTAGTGATGTGATTTTTTCTTATCCCTGAGCTTTTGCTTATCACCCTTGAATCTGGAAGGACGGGTAAAGGGCTGTGGCTCACTAAGCAAACTCGCATCCGGGTATTCACAGTTCAATTTCATACCGATCTTGGCTTCGATATCAGGCAAGAGAAAAGAATCATCTTGACAGGCAAAAGAAATCGACGTGCCGTTCGCTCCGGCTCTGCCAGTCCTGCCGATCCGATGGACATAATCTTCGGCCTCGATCGGCAAGGTAAAATTGACCACGTGTGTGATGTCATCAATATGTAAGCCTCGCCCTGCCACATCGGTAGCTACCAGCACCTGAATTTTCGCCGAACGAAAGTCTTCCAGAGTTCTGACTCGCTTGGGTTGTGCAACCTCACCGGACAGCAGCCCAAAGTCTATACCGTTTATATGCAGGTTGTATGCCAGATCCCTGACCTGATCACGACTGTTGGCAAATACGATAATGCTTTCACTAACTTCGAGTAGTATTAGGTTGTAGAGTAG
>JAYQVM010000057.1:0-10375 GCA_038148435.1 Gammaproteobacteria bacterium
GCTCCGCATACGATGTGCACCCCTATGTTTTGCTTAATCACAACAATGATTACGCATCTCTGTCTACTTTCGCACATGAGTGGGGACACGCCGTCCATACTATGCTAGCAAAACAAAACAACCCCTGGGAAACTGCCGACTATTCAACCTTTATCGCTGAGATGGCTTCCACAATCAATGAAATCCTGCTGGAAGAATATATGATCGCCAATGCGCTAACAGATGAAGAATGACTTTTTTACCTGGGAAATGCCCTAGATAGTATTCGGGTCACTTTTTACCGCCAGACCATGTTTGCTGAATTTGAGCTGGCCATTCATGAACAGGTTGAAAGTGGCCAGCCACTGAACGGGTCAAGCCTAAGCCAGATCTATGGCGACCTGCTGAAGACCTACCATGGTCATGATGAAGGCGTACTGAACATTGATGAAACCTATGCCATCGAGTGGGCATATATTCCGCATTTCTATTATGATTTTTATGTCTTTCAGTACTCCACCAGTATCACCGGCGCAGCCTGGTTCGCCGAAAAGTTTTTGGCCGGGGATCTTCAGGTTCGCGATAACTTTCTTAATGTGCTAAAAGCGGGCGGTTCGGATTATCCGCACAACATACTACTTAATGAGGCCGGGCTGGACATGACCCAGCCCGAGGCATACGATCCCATCATCCGTCGGATGATCTCACTAATGGATCGTATCGAAGAATTACTATAAGCACATGGACTAATTTAACGTAATTTTTTCATCTTTTTACTCACCATATTAATATATTTTTATATTCTAATTCAGCTAATTTGTCGGGAACTTGATGAGCATCAACCCTTGATAAATAATCCTGTTATACATAGAAAACTGTGAAGAGAATCATCATGCGATACAAAATAGTTACCATTCTTGCCTGTCTGTTCATTATGCTGGCAAGCCTGCTAGCCTCGGCAGAGACCCTTGAAAAAAACGGTGAATTCGCCGGTGTTAATCTACAGTACCGTGTTATCCTTCCAAACAACTATGATGCCAGCAAGTCCTATCCCATGGTTTTACATTTTGCTGGCGGTTCACAAAACTGGCGCATTGTGGTCAGCAGCACTGAATCCGATTGGAGGGAAATCGCCGAGAATAATGGCTATATCGTTATCAGTCCTGCCGCGCCTAATAGTGAACTATTCTTTCGCGAGGGCGCGCGCGTTTTCCCAGAATTTCTTGAGTATATTCTGGCAAATTATCCAGTCGCCGGAGGCAAGCTGCATGTGACGGGACATTCCAATGGTGGGTTAAGCGCTTTTCATATTGCCTCACTTTATCCTGCCTATTTTATTTCTGTCACGGGTTATCCTGGTCTGCTGGGCAACAACAATTCTGATCAGTTTGAAGCGCTCTCCTCCCTATGTATTTTTATGCACGTCGGCGATGGTGACCCCAGCTGGCGCTCCGCAATGAACGCCCAGTTTCTGGCTATGCAGGGCCTTGGCTATGAGGTCAGCTTTACAGTAGAAAACAATCAGGTCCATCGCCTCAAGGTCAATGAAAATAATCTACGGGAACGTTTGCTCAATGAACTGGCTCAGGCAAGAATGTCCTGTTCGGAACCCTGACTAGGCATGTCTACATCCCTGTCATCGCAATCTCTACAACAGTTTGTGCTATGTATTACTTTTGCGGCTTTGAGTGCTTGCTCACAGCAGGAGGAGCAAACCAGCCAGCAGCTCAGTGGCACGATTATGGGCACCTCTTATGCCATAAGTCTGGTCGGCGAGCATGCTATCAGTGCTAAAGATATTGCTGCAGAACTGAATACACTTGACGACCTCATGACGACCTATCGGGATGATTCCGAACTGATGCAACTCAATCGGGCTTTAGTGAATACCTGGATAGATGTTTCCACTTGTCTATTTGAAGTGCTGTCACTCAGCCAGGATGTATCACTCCTAAGTAAAGGAGCCTTCGACATTACTGTTGCACCCCTAGTGAATTTATGGGGCTTCGGCCCCACAGACAGTCGGCTAGACAGCTTGCCGGATTATGGCAGTATCTCGGCTTTGATGCAGAAGGTCGGGTTTCAATACCTGGAATTGGATCCTTCCCAACAGGCAGTACTGAAAAAACAGGACGTAAACATAGACCTTTCAGGAATTGCCAAAGGTTATGCCGTTGATCAGATTGCTAAATTGCTAGATATGCAGAACATAGACAATTACCTGGTTGAAATTGGTGGAGAAATCCGCAGCCGTGGGTTAAATTCTGACAGACAGGCCTGGCGCATCGCCATTGAAAGGCCTGACAGCCTACTCATACAAGAATCAGCCCAGCGCATTATTCTACTCAGTGATCAAGCTCTGGCTACTTCCGGCGATTACCGTAATTTTTTTGAGCTGGATGGCGAGCGCTATTCCCACACCATAAATCCGCAAACCGGTTATCCCATTAAGCATCAACTGGCATCAGTCACTGTTATCTCATCCAATACCGCGCGAGCAGATGCACTTGCTACCGCATTCAGTGTAATGGGTGAAGCTGAAGGTATGCGTCTGGCTGAAGAACATAAAATTGCAGCCTATTTCTTGCTACGGAAGGGTGAAGACTTTGTTGAATCTTATTCCACTGCCTTTTTGCCTTACCTGTCAGGCGCAGATTCTCCTTAGTCAGCGCATCGAATGATACAAGATTGGGAAATAAGTTTAAGTTGCAAATATGAACGCGTTAAATTCTAACTTTAGTGGCGTAGTGAGAAGATGTTATCAAAAATTTATTTTTATAACTGCCAGCCCAAATTGGAAAAAAGACTACAAGCTTATCTGTCATCGCATATTCTGTTTAACGGCAAAATATAACGTACCATAAATTTCAGCCCAAAAAATCCAGATAAACTCTTTTGAACTGAGAATATAAATTTGATGGAGCATCTGACAGACGATATTGTCACTAGACACTTTGAAGAAATCGATAGGCCTGACAAGGATTCATCATGAACATTAAAGCCAGCTCAATCATCGATCAGCAACATGAATCATGGAACCGGTTTGCAGCTGGTTGGAAAAAATGGGATGCAGTCAACATGCAGTTTCTGCAACCTGTCGGAGAAAAAATCATCGAGCACTTACACCTCAAGAGTGACAACAAGGTACTAGATATCGCAAGCGGTACCGGGGAACCAGGACTGAGTATTGCTGCCATCACAACTCAGGGCAGCGTGACTGCGCTTGATCTTTCTGAAGCCATGCTGGAAATTGCTAAAGAACATGCATCTGAACGCCAACTGAGAAATTTTGAGACACAGGCAGGGGATATCTCTTCACTGGATTTTGCTGATCAGTCGATAGACGCCATCAGCTGTCGTATGGGTTTTATGTTCTTTCCCGATATTTTAGGCGCCCTAAGTGAAATGCACCGGGTCTTGAGGGACGATTGCTGGGTCGCCGCATCGGTCTGGGATATCCCGCAAAAGAATTTTTGGGTAACCGTCACCATGGGAACGATCGATGAAATCATGAAGCTTAAACCTCCACCTACGGATGCACCAGGTATGTTCCGCTGCGCTAGACCCGGCTTTATGCGCGAACATCTGCAGCGGGCAGGGTTCCGGAATATTACTGAAACTGAGGTGTCTACTGGCCTGAGACTGGATCCGGAAACCTACTGGGAAATGATTACTGAAGTCGGAGCACCTATCGTCGCTGCACTTAGTCAGGCAGATTCGCAAACTCAGGAAGCTATTCGACAACGGGTACTTGAAAAAATTTATGCTGAGTTTCCAGAAGGTAATTTTTATATGGGGGCCAATGCTATTATCATTGCCGGACAACGCTAAACTGATTCTCGGTCTTTAAAAAGACCATATTGATGCCCCTGTGCTAGCGCCAATCACATCATTGCGCTTAGGGCTTATCACTGATTTCATCTTGGTGAAAAACAAAAGGAATCACCTGATAGTAACCCAGCTAGAGGAAAATTGATTTAACATTCCATTTTGTGTTCTATAGTATAAGTCGCAAAATGACTCATCCCTGAGGAAGCCCAATGAACTATATCAAACTTTTGTTAGCCATTTTTTTTAGCGCTGTTCTAGCCTCTTGTGGCGGCGGAGAAACAGCTATGACCTCAGTATCGGACATAGCTGAAAGCATGCCCGCGCAGCAGGATGTTGCGATGGATTCTTTCCGAATGCTACAACCTAGAGCACTAATTCATGTCGTCTCTGACTTTGAAAACTCTATGAACCTGTACAGTGATATCGGCCTCAACATCGTTGCAGGGCCGGAACCGCTGGCCTATTCTGCACTGCTTGATCAGGCTCAGACGACCAATTCGGGCGCCCTGGGTTCGGTCATTACCTATGACATTCCCGGTTCTGAAATGGATTTTCAACTGATCGAATTTGCTGGAGCCGATGGAGAAGCTTTTGAGCAGCGCCTCTATGACCCTGGTGTTACCCGTTTTTCCATTAGCCTGCGCGATATGGCAACGGCTTTTGAGATCGCCAATCGTTACGATATCATCGTCGACACCACCGGTGGTGAGCCAGTCTTTACTCAGCGTCCACGTAATGAAACCCAGGCGGTCATGATGCGTGACCCAGATGGTTTCGTGTTTGAGTTTATCCAGTCCGGCAATCCGATTGTGACCGATGTGCCTGAGAGCAGTAATATCTATAATGCTCGCTCATCATTGGCACTTGAAGACCGCGCGCGCTCCATGGAGTTCTATGGTGATATTCTGGGCTATGATGCTGCAGAACCCAACCAGGTTGCTGATGCCGTGTTACTGCTGGAAGGCACACCAGAAGCCAGTGCCACCACCGGACGTAATCAACCGCCGGGCTCAACCAATGTCTGGTTTCTCTGGGAATTTAGTGATATTGAACGTACCAAGCACTCACCAGCACCAGAAGATCCAGGCGCCTCAGCACTCTCCATTTTGGTAGAGGGTTTGCCCGCTATGCTGGCTGCCATCAAGGCCGGAGGTTTTGACGTGGTCACTGAGAGCGGAGAAATTGTCGAGTATGCGGATCGACAGATCGTGCTAGTCAGAAGCCCGGACGGTCTTCTGATTGAACTGGTAGAAATGCTCTAAATCTGCTTAATTCAGATATGGTTTGGCCGGGTGTAGACACTTTTCTCCCTGCTACCTTCCAGAATTGGCAGACCAAACTGTGCTTCAGAAACTTATTAAGCCGCTGGTTGCATCCATACTATCCATCTTGCAGAAATACTTATGTCTGACTAAATTTTGGAGGCATAATGCCACATCCCTTTAGCCTGTTAGCAGTCGCCTTTGACAGAAAATTGATCCAATTTTAGATCAGGTTCGTATCAACCGACAGAAACTGCACAATTTTTGTCATCTCCCCATGACTAGGCGGCACCTCCCCTTCTTCGAGTGCGGCTTTTTTTCTACGATGACAATCACCGTTCTGCTGGAATCTCTAAAGGTTTAGATAGCCCTGCTTATGTTAGATGCAACTCTTACTGTTCTACAAACTCACGAACTATAGCATTCATGATCTGCTCACCCTGAATGAAACTATCCATAGGCAAACGCTCATTATTTCCATGATAATTACTACTGAAGCCATCAGGAATGACTACCGGCCCAAAGCCATAAGCGATAATGCCTAAATCCCGAAAAAAATGACTATCGGTAAAAGCCCCAAGTACAGAAGGAAATACATTGGCGCCGGGCAAGCGCTCCTGCAGCACACGCGTCATACTGCCAAACAGATCAGTATCAGCACTGGAGGAGGCCGGTGAAAACAGCATGATTTGCTCGATCTCGATCTGATCATCCGCAATTCTCTCACGTAACTGCGCAAGAAACTCATCGGCATCCTGTTCAGGCAGGATACGACAATCCATTTCAGCACTTGCCGTCGGCGGTACCACATTAATCTTGTCACTGCCACTAAGCATGGTCAACGAGCAGGTATTTCGAATCAGGGCATGCAGGGCTGGCCGCTCAGCCTGAAATTCTCGCAAAAAATCTGAATCCTCAATGGCTTCATCGATATTGGCCATGGCAGGCTGCCAGCGCGGCTCCTCAAAAGGTGCAAGTTGTTCAAACATGCTGCGAACGGGGTCAGAGACCTCTGGCTCGAAAGGTTGCACACGAATTCGTTCCAGAGCGGCAACAAGTCTTGTGGTGGCGGATGTCAGCCGGGGTGCTGATCCATGACCTGGAATATCCACAGACCTTAACCTCAACCAGAAAGGTCTTTTCTGCGCAACTTCTATACCGACCTGGATAGTCCCATTATCCATCAGAGTCGGCTCAGTCAATTCATTTAATACATAGCCAACATTTTCAAAAATTTCGGGACGATTTTCGATAAGCCAGCCTGCACCAAAAAAACCACCTGCTTCTTCGTCAGCTGTCGCCATAAATATTACGTCACGATTCAATCTGACATTGTTACGATGTAAATTCAAAAAAGCCTGCAGGTGTAAAATACCCAGACCTTTAGTATCAGCAACACCACGCCCGTAAATCATTCCATTCCTGATTTCAGGAACCAGCGGATCACTGTCCCAGAATTCTTCACTTGCTGGGACAACATCAATGTGATGCAACAAAATCAGGGCAGGCTCATCGCCGCCTTCCAGACGCGCCCAGATATTACCGCGACCTGGGGCAGATTCTGCTGTTTCATAAGCTATGCCTTCATCATCAAAAATACGGGAAAAAAACTCTACACCACGCGTTTCATTACCGGGTGGATTCACCGTCTCGATGGCAAGGTACTCCATCAAACGATCTAGTGCTTCATTTTGCCCCTGCGCAAATACAGGTTGGATTACGCCTTTTAACAAAAAAGCGCTTACTAACATGAGGAATAATCTGTTCGATTTCATATCTAACTCGCTGGTATTACTTTAATAAAAAATAAAGTAAAAATTACTTAAAGCTCTTTATCTTATTAAAACACAGGTCTAGGTATTTACAGTAACGATAGTATATAACTGGGTTGAAAAATTTAAATTATGAATGGAAAGATAATTCCTACAGCCATTAGCAATAATAAGCAGTTAAAAACTTAGCATAGGTTCTTTAACTGAGGCGACTGGCGATAAAAAATCAACAGACGCCTCATGACAGCGAATTAGATTTTAAGGAGCCTTTTTAAACTTAACTCGATATTGAATTGGATAGGCTTACTTAAAGTAGTCGCCAGAAACGGATTACAACGCCATTGGGGTATCGTTCACCGCTAGCGACAAAGATCGAGCGCATCAGCCATTCCAGCTCAGGCGCAGCAGTTTCAAATTTCGGTACAGCACGAAAGTAAATTTGCGATTGATCCACAACCTCCCCTCGATTCAGTCGAGTAATCACATCCGGCGGCGCATGGCGAATGCCAATATTCGAGACGTAGATTAAATCTCCCTCGTCGGTTTCAAGAGTATAGCGAGCATCGATGTCGGTAAACCCATCCTCACGGATAATCTGCCAGTCTGCACCGCCTGGCACCACCCGTCCAGAGATACCCGGACCTTCAAAGGTGCCGCCCAGAATGTCCACAATTCGACGAGTGCCATTGGGCAAGTCGCCCACAACGGTCGGATCGGCAACTTCCACGAGCACCTCAAAGGCGAAGACCAGCCCAGGTGCTTTGGGCGTCTCCTGCGCAAATGCCATTTGATTATTACCGAGTATCAGGAGTGCTGCGCTCAACAGGCCAATTATTTTTATATTTCTTTTCATGTGCCTCCCTCTAAGGCCTTTATTAATTGTGGAGTCTGACAGGATCTGTGACTGAGCAGTCGGGAAATCATGCCTGCTTAGTTATCCCAGAGGCCAACAGTACGACCATCTTCAAAGCGTGCACCGATAAACAGACCGGCAGGTGCACCGTCCAGCATGGGATAGGTACGAATGCTCACCGGTGCTCCGGGAGCAAAAGTAGTCGGATTCACGCCTTCGCGAATCAGACGGTTAGGACTTCCCCATTCCAGACTCCACTCAACTTGTTCTCCGGTCTCATCATTATAAACCTGAATCCAGGAATGTGGATTTGTAAACTGGAATTCCTTGATAATGCCAGTGAATTCCTTAACTTTTGACTGGTCAAACATGGCCGTGGAATGATGTGCAAATGAGCTGTGCCATATGCCTGTAAAGCCAACTAGCAGTATCAGCAACCTGTTTCTAAACTTGCCTAATCTGTCCATGCTCTACCTCAAGTCTTTATTTATTGCGGATCCCTGTCGAGTATCTCACCATCAGCATCCAGAGTCAGAGTCCTGCCGGTATTGAGATCGACCGGGTTACGATTGTTCTCGGCACAGGCATAGTCATAAAGTCGAGTACCCTCTGGCATACGCTTGTATTGTCGTGTTACCAGCCAGGGTTCCGTCAGGGCCTTCTCGTCATGAATTGTCAAGGCAATTTCAAGGATATTAGTTTCAATCAATCGCATACGGGTAAAAATATGGGCTGCATCGCTGAGGATGGCACCCGTGCGATCCAGAATCGTCGGGCCGTCTTCTGAACTTAGCAAGGCCAGTGTATCAAAGACCAGAGTATCTCCTTCCCAGTATCCTACTGAGTCTCCGGTATAGGTTGGCCAGCGCATCTCTGGCAGGGCATGATCACGCCCATCCGTATAAATACGCATCAGGTTGGGACCGTTTTCCTGAATTATCCACACTTCATGTTCAGTCAGGGCAAATTCATAGAGGTCTGGCATATTCAGAATGCGTGGAAATCCAGTGGGAGTCCCACAAATCGAAATAGGGTCAGGGTAGGTGCCTGCATCCCGCAAGGCCAGATTAGCCTCGTATTTACGCTCCCACTCTTCGTTATAGGGGGGATACTGGCGCACCCCGGGGCTTCCTGATTGCCCCTGGCCTTCGACTGTTAGAGGATCAAATGCCGTGCTGCCCAGTCTCTGCCAGGCTCCACTCCAGTCTGGTAGTGCTGGCTGTGCGCAAAGACTTGAAGTGGCACAGAGGACAGTGAATGTTGTTAATAGTATCTTTGCCTTAAGCAAGATATACACTCCTTAGAATACTCTGGACTAACTCTCCCATAATCCAGCTAACTGAGCAAGACGCTCTTTCCCTTGAATAGCGTTTTTTCAGAAGTCTGGGTTAGAATCAGTCCGGCATAACAAAAAACCAGAAACATTAATAATAATGAGGTTCACTATGCTTACTCATATCCGATTAAATACTAGCCTGTTTACTATTGTGTCCAGCGTTTTGTTCACTCTGCTGAGCCTTCAAAGCCTTGCCCAAGAACGACCAACCCTACTGTTTCAAGAAACCTGGCAGCAAGCCGAATCGGCTCTCGGCAGACCCAGCAGCCCTCATGCTTCACCCAACCAGTATTACCTAGCCGGGCAAAGTGCCGTGACCAACAACAATCTGGAGCTTAATCTGTATGGCTTTAAAGCCGAAGATATCACGGTGTATGAACATGAAGGCCGGGTTGATCTGTGGACTGGTCTAGCCGGTTCCCCGGTGGCCATCACCCTCAAATCCCGCAATGATTACCTGGACCTCAGCGGTCTGGCCAAGCTTCGTGCCATCGTTCGCACCAATAACCTGCATACCCTACACCCAGTCATCAAACTACCGGACGGCACCATGGCTGTTGGTAGCCAACGTATCGATACACTTGGCGCCTTTCTCACTATCGAGGTGGCCTTTGACAATCAGGACTGGTATGACCTCGACCCGGAAGAAGTCGTGGTCGGTAGCGCCATAGCCGAACCTGATATGGGCCTTATCGACGAAGTGGGTTTCGTGAATCTATCCTCGGGTGGCGGTCACGGTAATGCGGGCTGGAGCAATATTTCCCACGTGGAAATCTTTGCCAACGCTGTCAGCCGATAGATAATAGCTGGGTCCTGCGAAGCACCAAGGAATCGATAGATTTCTGCTAAAAACAGCGTGCTTAATCACCCAGCCTACTGGGGAGGCTGCTTCGCAGGGTTCAGACCAAATTCCTTTGATAAAGAATTTTCAAAATTCCATCCTTGGGGCGTGATAATACCCTCATTTTTTGTTCCTCTGAGCTGACAAGCCGCTACCTGCTTCTTGGCGTCGTTCTCCAAGTTGACGTAGCCAAATTCCAGCCAGCCACATCTGTTGGCAATCCCGTACATTTGATCGACTAATGCAAAATCCTGAGCTCCTACCGTCCCCATATGGACGAGACCCAAAGACTCTAGCTTATCCGTAAACTCTTTAGCATCTTCCTTGCTTAAAAAAGCCTGGCGAAAAATATAAGCATCCTTGCACCAGGCATAATTAGGGATGTATTGCCGAAAGCCTTCAAAGCCAGCCGGGACGACTCTTTCAATTGATTCCAGCTTGATGATTTCAGACACCCCTTCGACCAAAACCGGCATTTGTACTTCATCAAGATCTCAGTTG
>JAYQVM010000058.1:0-10301 GCA_038148435.1 Gammaproteobacteria bacterium
GCATTAAGGTGCTGGGCGGTTCTCACAGGCGTTATGCAAGGATTGGTGATGTTATTAAGGTAACAGTGAAAGACGCCATTCCACGAGGTAAGGTGAAAAAAGGACAGGTGATGAATGCACTGGTAGTTCGTACTAAAAGTGGTGTGCGTCGTCAGGATGGATCATTAATCAAATTTGATGACAACGCCGCGATTCTATTGAACAACCAGGAAGCACCAATAGGTACCCGTGTTTTTGGCCCAGTTACGCGTGAGTTGCGTAATGCCAAATTTATGAAAATTATTTCTTTGGCGCCTGAAGTACTGTAAGGCGAGAGTTAGAGGTTAGGGATAGGCTTATGCAAAAGCTGAAACGAGATGATGAAGTCATAATTGTTGCCGGTCGTGATAAAGGTAAACGTGGCAAGATCACCCGTGTACTCAAAGATGGTCGCTTGATCGTCTCTGGTGTCAATATGGTGAAGCGTCACACCCGACCGAATCCGAATATCGGGCAGCAGGGTGGCATTATTGAAAAGGAAGCCGGTATTCAGGTATCCAATGTCGCCATTTTTAACCCTAAAACTGAAAAAGCTGATCGAGTTGGCTTCAGGGTTGGAGATGATGGCAGCAAGGTTCGAATTTTTAAATCAGACAGTTCTTTAGTTGATTAAAGGCTGATTAACAGAAAGGCTAGTAGGTTAGCACAATGGCTCGATTAAGAGATTTTTACAAAAATGATGTCGTTCCTGAACTGACAAAGCAGTTTAATTATGACAACCCGATGCAGGTGCCCAAGATCACTAAAGTGGTACTTAATATGGGTAATGGTGATTTCAGTGATAAAAAAGTGCTGGATAGCGCCTTGAGTGATCTGATCCAGATTAGTGGTCAGAAACCCGTGGTTACCAAAGCTCGTAAATCCATCGCTGGTTTCAAGATTCGTGAAGGCTGGCCGGTGGGCGCCAAAGTTACTTTGCGTGGCGTGCGCATGTATGAATTTCTGGATCGCTTGGTGAATGTAGCTATTCCCCGGATTCGTGATTTTCGTGGGCTGAATCCGAAGTCTTTTGACGGACGTGGTAATTATGCTCTGGGTGTCAACGAGCAGATTATTTTTCCAGAAATCGATTACGACAAAATTGATACCCTGCGTGGCATGGATATTACGATCACAACGACTGCGCAGACAGATGAGGAAGGTAGGGCTTTATTGCGAGCTATGAACTTTCCGCTGAAAGGGAGCGATGGCCCTGCACAGAATGCTCAGTCTTGATAGCAGAGCAATAGTGCAACAGAAGAATATAAGAGGATAATTGAATGGCTAAAACTTCAATGATCGAAAGAGAGAGCAAGCGCAGCAAATTGGTTGCCAAATATGCGGAAAAACGTGCTGCATTAAAGGCAATCATTAGCAGTACCATGGCTTCTGATGATGAGAAATGGGAAGCACAGATCAAGCTGCAGAAGTTGCCGCGTGATGCCAGCCCGGTACGCCAAACCCGTCGTTGCCAGGTGACCGGCCGGCCACATGGTGTATTCCGTAAGTTCAAACTGTCCAGAATTAAAATTAGAGAAGCGGCCATGCGCGGAGATATTCCGGGCCTGACCAAAGCCAGCTGGTAAGTGTTTAGGAGATTATTAGCATGAGTATGTCGGATCCAATTGCAGATCTTCTGACCAGAATCAGAAATGCCCAAATGGTTAACATGAAGACCGTAGACTGTCCTGCATCCAAAACCAAGCTGGCAATTCTGAATGTGCTGAAAGAAGAAGGTTATATCAGTGGCTATGAGGTGAGTGATGATCTTGTAAAACCGTTAGTTACCATAGAACTGAAGTACTTCAAGGGCAAACCCGTGATTGAAGAAATTCATCGCGGTAGTCGTCCTGGTTTGCGTTATTACAGTGCCAAAGAAGATTTACCTGAGGTTCGTGCTGGATTAGGTGTTGCTATCGTGTCTACCAACAAAGGGGTAATGACGGATAAAGCAGCCCGCCTGGCTGGCGTTGGTGGTGAAGTTCTCTGCACCGTCTTTTAATCGATTGAGAAATATAGAGCAAGATTATGTCCAGAATAGCAAATGCCCCAGTTGAACTACCCAGTGGTGTTGAAGCCAACATCGCTAATGGTTTGATTACTGTGAAAGGCAGCCAGGGTTCACTTGAACTTGTTATGCATGAGAAGGTTGAAATTGTTAATGAGGACAATCAGCTGAAACTGTCTCCAAAAGGACAGGGGAAAGAATCTATAGCCCTTACCGGAACTTTTCGTGCGCTGGTCAATAACATGGTGCAGGGTGTCAGCCAGGGTTTTGAGAGAAAGCTGACCCTTATTGGAGTAGGTTACCGCGCCAAGGCTCAGGGTAAAACCCTTAATCTGGTGGTGGGTTATTCGCATCCGATTGACTATGAATTACCTGAGGGTGTTACCGTGGAAACACCAAGCCAGACAGAAATTGTGCTCAAAGGTGCTGACAAGCAGCTGGTTGGGCAGGTGGCGGCAGAAATTCGTGAATTCAGGCCACCGGAACCTTATAAAGGAAAAGGCATTAGATACGTAGACGAGTATGTCTATCGTAAGGAAGCCAAGAAAAAATAATTTAAAGAGATATTGAGGCGAATACAACAATGAGTGAGAAGAAGGAATCGCGTCTGCGTAGAGCTCGAAGAGCGAGAGCCAAAATCAGCGAGTTACGCGTTAACCGTCTGACAGTTTACCGCAGCCCGCGACATATTTATGCCCAGATCATTTCTCCAGATAACAAGGTTATGGCAACTGCTTGTTCGCTGGGTGGCAAGAAAACCGGCAATGTTCTGTCTGCAACTGAAATCGGCAAGCAAATAGCTGAGAAAGCTAAGTCGGTAGGCATTACAAAAGTCGCTTTTGATCGTAGCGGTTATCAGTACCATGGTCGCGTAAAAGCCTTAGCTGATGCAGCACGTGAAGGTGGACTTGAATTCTAGGAATGTGGAATAAGTTATGGCATTGAAAAATGAGCAAAGTAAAAATGAAGAAGGCCTGCAGGAAAAGCTGATTCAGGTAAATCGTGTTGCAAAAGTGGTTAAGGGTGGCCGTATTTTTGGTTTCACTGCGCTAACCGCTGTTGGTGATGGTAATGGACGTGTCGGATTTGGTCGCGGTAAAGCACGTGAGGTGCCTTTGGCCATCCAAAAAGCCATGGAAGCTGCCCGTCGTAATATGATCACGGTCAAACTTGACGGTGGCACCCTGCAATATCCTATTAAAGCACGTCATGGTGCGTCCAATATTTATATGCAGCCAGCCTCAGAAGGTACGGGTGTTATTGCCGGTGGTGCCATGCGTGCCATTCTGGAGCTCGCCGGTGTTCACAATGTCCTGGCGAAATGTTACGGCTCTACTAACCCGGTTAATGTTGTGTATGCAACCTTCAAGGGTCTGCAGCGTATGCGTTCTCCGCAAGAAATTGCCGATAAACGGGGTAAGAAAGTCGAAGATGTTATCGGCTAGTCAGATCAACACAGATTTAGCGAAGAAATAGGTAAGTTGTCATGTCAGTAAAAACAGTAAAAGTGACTTTGATAAAGAGCCCGATAGGCGCCCTGGCGAAACACAAGGCCTGTCTGACTGGTCTGGGTTTGCGTCGTATTCGTCATAAAGTGGAATTACAGGATACTGCTGCAGTACGTGGCATGATTAATAAAGTCCGTCACCTGATTCAGGTGGAGGGAGAGCAAGCATGAGATTGAATGACATACAAAACGTTCCCGGTGCAAGTCAAGCCAAGAAGCGTGTAGGTCGTGGTATTGGTAGTGGACTTGGAAAAACCTGTGGCCGTGGTCATAAAGGGCAGCTGGCACGTTCCGGTGGCACTGTGAAACCGGGTTTCGAGGGTGGCCAGATGCCGCTGCAGAAACGTTTGCCAAAGTTTGGCTTTACCTCCCGTGTGGGCATGGTAACTGCAGAGGTACGTACCGCAGAACTGAACAAGGTGGATGCAGAAGTTGTTGATCTTGCTGCACTAGGGAAGGCTAACATCATTGACCGAAACACCAAGCGGGTGAAGGTCATGCTCTCAGGCGATGTCACCAAGGCACTCACACTCAAAGGTCTGCGTGTGAGTAAAGGCGCAAAAGCTGCCATTGAGGCTGCTGGTGGAAAAGTAGAAGACTAGGCAATTTAAACCATGGCGAATAAAGGTCTAGCCCATCCGGGCATGCAAGCAGGAAAAGGAGACGGTTTGGCTGAATTGAAAGCCAGGCTGTTTTTCGTGCTGCTCGCCATTTTCGTCTATCGTATTGGCACCCACATTCCTGTTCCCGGCATCAATCCTGATCAGTTGCAGGTCCTGTTCAATCAAAATCAGGGAACCTTCCTGGGCTTGTTTAACATGTTTTCAGGTGGTGCTATCGAGCGTATGAGTATTGTTGCGCTGGGTATAATGCCATATATCACCTCTTCTATTATCATGCAGTTGCTGACTGCCACTACGCCTTCACTGGAACAGCTCAAAAAGGAAGGAGAATCCGGACGTCGTAAAATTACCCAATATACCCGCTACGGAGCACTGCTGTTTGCCAGTGTGCAGGCAGTTGCGTTAACCACTGGTTTGCTGGCGCCAATCGCTTTCCAGGCAAATTTCAGTTTCTATTTCACGTCAGTTATTTCACTGATTACTGGCGCCATGTTCCTGATGTGGCTGGGTGAGCAGGTTACAGAACGCGGGGTGGGAAATGGTATTTCGCTGTTGATTTTCGCAGGTATCGTAGCCAGCCTTCCAACCGCCATAGGCCAGGCACTGGAGCAGGCGGCAGAAGGACAGATTCAGCCACTGGCTCTGTTTGTGGTTGCCGTCATCGCTGGCGTAGTTATTGCTTGTGTGGTATTCGTGGAACGCGCCCAACGTCGTATAACCGTGAATTATGCTCCACGCCAGCAGGGCCGCAAAATGTATCAGGGTCAATCCAGCCATTTGCCCCTAAAAGTGAATATGGCAGGCGTGATTCCGGCGATTTTTGCCAGTTCTTTCCTGCTATTTCCCCAGTCTCTGGGAACCTGGTTTGGTAATAACGACGGTTATGAATTCCTGGCTGATCTAGCGTTGGTACTGGGTCCGGGTCAACCGCTGAATATTCTAGTGTTTACTGTTCTGATCGTCACTTTCTGTTTCTTTTACACCTCCTTGGTATTCAACCCCAAGGAAATTGCAGAAAATCTTAAACGTTCCGGAGCATTTATTCCCGGTATAAGACCGGGTGAGCAGACCGCCAATTATGTCGATAGCGTCATGACACGTTTAACTATATTCGGCGCAGCCTATATCACGCTGATTTGCCTGTTGCCACAGTTTTTACAAACCTCAGCTAATGTTCCTTTCCAGTTGGGCGGAACTTCTCTACTGATTGTTGTGGTTGTGAGTATGGATTTCATGGCTCAGGTGCAATCGCACCTTATGTCTCATCAATATGAATCATTGATGAAGAAATCCAATATCGGTTCCTTCAGGCGCTAAGGACCATCAGATTTAGGAGACAGGAGATGAAAGTTAGAGCTTCAGTTAAAAGAATGTGCAGAAATTGCAAAATTGTTAAACGTAATCGCACCGTGCGGGTTATCTGTAAAGAGCCCCGTCACAAGCAGCGTCAGGGTTAGCCTGCGGCTTGATTTTGCTAGTTTCAGGGTATAAGCTATCGCGCCTTTTTACTTTTGAGACCGCCACAAAAAAATTGTAAATAATTGATTTTAAAATAGAAAAAGATTTAATTTTGGAGTAAAGATATGGCCCGTATTGCCGGAGTCAACATACCAGACAACAAGCATGTAGTTATATCACTAAGCTATTTGTATGGAATAGGGTCGGCCACTGCCAAACAGCTTTGTGAAACAACCGGTATTGCCCCTGATACCAAAGTCAGCGACCTCAGTGAAGAGGCGCTGGATTCACTTCGTAATGAAATCAGTAAACTCAATGTTGAGGGTGACTTGCGTCGTGAAGTTTCAATGAATATCAAGCGCTTGATGGACCTGGGAACCAATCGTGGAATCCGTCATCGTCGAAGCTTGCCGGTGCGTGGGCAGCGTACTAAAACCAATGCCCGTACCCGCAAAGGTCCACGTAAACCAATTCGCAATTAATAAGATTTAACTAAGGTAATTTTAATGGCCAAACCTCCAGTTCAGACGCGAAAAAAAGCAAGAGCATCAGTTTCTGATGGTGTTGCTCATATTCACGCTTCTTTTAACAACACGATTGTGACGATCACTGACCGTCAGGGCAATGCACTTAGCTGGGCGACTTCTGGTGGTTCTGGTTTCCGAGGTTCACGCAAGAGCACACCTTTTGCTGCACAGGTGGCAGCTGAGCGAGCCGGAAAGGCTGCAATCGAGTTGTACAGTCTGAAAAATGTTGATGTCAGAGTAAATGGCCCCGGACCAGGCCGTGAATCTGCGGTCAGAGCACTCAATGCCTGTGGTTTGAAAGTCAACAATATTACCGATGTAACCCCGATTCCGCATAACGGTTGTCGGCCACCGAAAAGACGGCGTGTTTAACAGCCAGGAAGAGAAAGGAGATAATCTATGGCCCGTTATATAGGCCCAAAATGTAAATTATCCAGACGAGAAGGCACCGACCTCTTTCTCAAGAGTGGTGTGCGTTCGCTGGAAGATAAATGTAAAGCGGAAACTCAGCCTGGCCAGCATGGTCAGCGCCGTGGTCGCCTCTCTGACTATGGTGTTCAGCTGCGTGAAAAACAGAAAGTCCGTCGCATGTATGGCATTCTAGAAAAACAGTTCCGTTCCTATTATAAGGAAGCTGCGCGTCAGAAAGGTGCGACGGGCGAGGTATTGTTACAGTTACTGGAAAGCCGCCTGGATAACGTGGTTTATCGTATTGGTTTTGGTTCAACACGCGCCGAAGCCAGGCAGCTGGTTTCCCATAAAGCAATCCAAGTAAATGGCCAAGTAGTAAATGTGCCTTCTTATCAGGTACAGGAAGGAGACGTTGTCTCTGTTAGGGAAAAATCAAAAGAACAGTTACGCATCAAATCAGCGCTAGATCTTGCAGCGGCAAAGGCGCCGATTGAATGGATTGATGTAAACACCAGCAAGCTTGAAGGTCAGTTCAAACAGAAACCTGATCGTAGTGAATTGCCTGCTGAAATTAATGAAAGCTTGATTGTCGAGTTGTACTCGAAGTAAGCCTGGACCATTGAAACAATAATTCTAGGCATAATTTTTAATTAATCAAACGAGTAAAGAGGAACTACATGCAGATTTCGTTAGCAAACTTTCTGACCCCTCAAGTCATCCAGGTAGAGGAATTAGATAAGTACCGCTCCAGGGTAGTTCTAGAACCGCTCGAGCGTGGGTTTGGTCACACTCTTGGAAATGCTCTTAGAAGAATTCTTTTGTCTTCCATGCCTGGCTGTGCCGTTGAGGAAGTGGAAATTGATGGTGTAGTTCATGAATACAGTACCATTGAGGGTGTTCAGGAAGATGTTATTGAGATTATTCTCAACTTGAAGGGCCTGGCCATCAATCTAAATACACATGAAGAAGTTGTGCTGACGCTGAGTAAATCCGGGAAAGGCCCGGTTACTGCAGCGGATATTACGCTTGATCATGATGTTGCCATTGTTGATCCTGAGCACCTGATTTGTACACTAAATGAAAATGGTTTCATCAATATGCGAATAAAAGTGGGTGCTGGTCGTGGTTATGTGCCAGCCGATTTACGCATCAGTGATGAAGATGAAACCCGTTCAGTTGGCAAGCTGATGCTGGATGCTTCCTATTCTCCGGTTAACCGTGTGACCTACACTGTGGAAAATGCCAGGGTAGAGCAACGGACTGACCTAGATAAACTAATTCTGGAGCTTGAGACCGATGGCACGCTGGATCCTGAAGAAGCTATTCGTCAGGCAGCTACCATCTTGCAGCATCAGTTGAGTGTCTTTGTTGACCTGAAAAGTGGCGCTGTCAAGGAGCCTGAGGAAAAAGAAGAAAAGATTGATCCGATTCTGCTACGACCGGTTGATGATCTTGAACTGACCGTGCGTTCGGCAAACTGCCTTAAAGCTGAAAATATTTACTATATTGGTGATCTGATTCAACGAACTGAGGTTGAGTTGCTGAAAACCCCAAACCTGGGTAAAAAATCACTTACTGAAATTAAAGATGTGCTGGCTTCAAGAGGACTTTCCCTGGGTCTGCGTCTCGAAAACTGGCCACCGTCGAGCTTGAAAGGTGATGACCGAGCCGCCCAGGAAGTCTAAAGCCACAGCGCTTTGTAAACTCTTAAGTTAATAGAATGAATTATTTGTTAAAAGATTTATTAAATAGGTAATAATCATGCGTCATCGTCATTCAGGACGTCAGCTCAACCGTAACAGCAGTCATAGACAGGCCATGTTTCGTAACATGACTTCTTCACTAGTTGAGCATGAAATCATTAAGACAACTCTTGCCAAAGCTAAGGAGTTGCGTTCCTACGCGGAGCCATTGATTACGCTGGCTAAGGAAGATAGTGTTGCCAATCGACGTCTTGCTTTTGACCGTGTTCGTGACAAAGCCACTGTGGGCAAGCTGTTTACCGAGCTGGGGCCACGTTATGCAGAACGTCCGGGCGGTTACCTGCGAGTTATCAAGTGTGGTCTGCGCATGGGCGATAAGGCTCCCATGGCCTATGTTGAATTGGTTGATCGTATTGTGCCTGATTTTGATGCTTATGAAGACGATGACTTGAAAGATGAGGTAGAAGAAGCGTCTGAAGATTCAAAGAATTAAATCGCTCTAGGTAAATTAAAAAAGCCGCTTTGATAGCGGCTTTTTTGTGCTCGCTTCGTGGCTTTTAGTAATAAGCATTTGCTGAAGATAAGGATTCTTATAGCGCATACCTGATTCACCCTCATTAAAAATGACTTTTCAGTAAGATAGAGTTTTGCTTAGAAAAGCTTAAAAAACTTTCAATACCCTGATAGGCGAATTGTTAATTCTTGCTTACTTAATACATGGGCATAGACGAGTTCTATCAAGCCACCATGATCCTGGCTAGCTGGCTTAGAGTGAGTTGTAAAGATAGTCGCGGGTGGTAGGTACAATACCGTGCTGTTTGGTCAGCTGTAACTGATAAACCACCAGATCGGAGCTTTCAAAGGATGCTGCACAACCGAGCAGATAAAATTCCCACATGCGGCAAAACTCTTCTCCCATGAAATCGGTTATTTCCCAGCGATGCTGCTGAAAGCGATCATTCCATTGTAGGAGAGTCCATGCATAATGCAGTCTGAGAACTTCTATATCCCCCAGCATCAGGCCGCTGGGTTCCAGTGCTTTCATGATCTGCGAGAGGGAAGGGTTAACCCCGCCGGGGAATATATGTTTATGAATCCAGGGGTTAGTAGGGCGAGCCGTACCAGTTTTCCCAATGGTATGAATCAAGGCTACGCCGTCCTCGCTGAGCAATTCTGCAACTTTTTTAAAAAAGGTTTTATAAAAAGGTACACCGACATGCTCGAACATGCCGATACTGACGATACGCTCATAACTGCCTGTGTGTTGTCGATAATCTTGAAGATTAAAATTTGTGTTTTGCAAGTCCCGAGCCTGTGCTTCACGGTTTGCCGCGGCCAGTTGCTCTTTCGATAGGGTGATGCCGTTGACATCCACCTTAAAACGCTGTGCCAAATAGAACATCATGCTGCCCCAGCCACAGCCAATATCGAGGACCTTATTTCCCGATTGGAGCAGCAGTTTGTTGGCTATATGTCGCGCTTTGTTTTGCTGGGCATCTTCCAGGCTTTGTTCCTTCGATTCGAAATAGGCACAGGAGTAAAACATTTCCTTGTCGAGGAACAGCCGAAAAAGTCTTTCATTCAGGTCGTAATGATGGGAAACATTGACATGCGCACGAGCTATTTTGTTCCATTGCTGAAGTATTCCCTGTAGGGGTTTGAACCAGGAGGCTTTGCTGCGTACTTTAAAATTTTTACGCAGCAGCAGTAGTAGGGAGTATAGATTGTTGTCACCTGCATGCCAAAGACCCTCCATATAGGTCTGGCCCAGCTGGAACTCAGGGTCAAAGGCAATTCGGCGAATGACCTTGTCTGAATTCACATACCAGTGCACTTCCTCACCCGATTCGCCGAAGGTAATTACTTGGGTATTCGGCAAATGCAAATGAAGAATGCCATGCCTAATTTGCTTTTTGAGTAGGTTCAGGTACATCTTTCGCACACTCAGATAGTCATCACTCTGGCGAAAATATAAAAGCTCACTGTCACCTTGTAAATACCTTGTAAGCTCATTGGTGATACGGCAACATCCTGAAAATATTGATT
>JAYQVM010000059.1:0-9958 GCA_038148435.1 Gammaproteobacteria bacterium
CTCCAGGAAATCCTGAGTACCATGATCTGTTTGATACTCGACCCTGGGCGACTACATTTGAAAGTGCGGAGGTTGCCAAGGAACAGGGACTGCTACCAGCTGCTGCAAATATCATTGATATCGAATAATCAGACCAGCCAGGGCGCCCTGGCAGAATTGAATAGGGGTTAAAACATGACTTGTAAAATCATAAAACGAAAATTTCTGATGATGCTCTTGAGTGTATTAAGCCTAGGAACGAGTGGTTTGTATGCTCATCATTCTCACTCCATGTTTGATGCAGATGCCGAGCTCACTTTGGCCGGCAAAGTGGTTGGTCTACGCTATGCGAATCCGCATATTCGCATGCTACTAGAGGTCGTAAATGAGTCAGGACAAATGGAGAAATGGGACATTGAAATGTCAACCATCGCAAATATGAGGGGGCGTGGCGTTACCCTAGAGGTGCTGGCGGTGGGTAATGAGATCGTGATTACCGTTAACCCATTGCGTGATGGCGGTTTAGGTGGTAACTATGACCGTATACACTCTGTGAATGGGGTGATGAATATGGCAGATGGAAGTAATTGGTCACCAGAGTCCTAACATTGTATAAGTAGGCAAGAATTTTATACTTTAGCTAACAATGATTTTAAAAGGGGTAATTAATTGTGTTGAATCGAGAAGTTCATAAGCAGCGCAAGCTTCTCAGGCTAACGGCATTTATCGTGTTGGCGATGGCGTTACTTTATGCCAACGCACAAGAAGATGCTGTGCTTGCTCAACGCGATGCGTTTATTTTTGAGTATTGCACACAGTGTCATAACTCCATGGACTACACCGGAAGTCTAGATTTTTGGGAGATGGATATAACCAATGTTCACGATGATGCGGACCGATGGGAAAAAGTCATCCGCAAGATTGA
This sequence comes from Gammaproteobacteria bacterium, assembly GCA_038148435.1. Taxonomy (GTDB): domain Bacteria; phylum Pseudomonadota; class Gammaproteobacteria; order Pseudomonadales; family Pseudohongiellaceae; genus UBA5109. The sequence goes on from JAYQVM010000059.1 coordinate 905, forward strand.
AACGGGACAGATGCCGCCAAGGGGTGAAGTGAGGCCAGACCCCAAAGCCCTAGATGAATTTCTTAGCAATTTGGTGGCGGACCTGGACTCAGCTCAAGCAAATCCTGGTAATTCCGGCTTGCGACGTATGAATCGTACTGAGTATGGCAATGCTATTCGTGATTTGCTGGGCATTAATATCGATGTGCGTTCTATGTTGCCGCCGGATGATACCACGCTGGGCTTTGACAATATTGCCCTTGGAATAAACCCACTTTTGCTGGAACAGTACCTTACCACAGCCACTCGAATCAGTAGGCTCATCGTGGGTAGCCCTGAAATTCCTCTGACTGCGGAGACCTACAGAGCGGCGCCGGATTTGTCCCAGGATGTTCATTTGCCAGGACTTCCGCTTGGGACCCGTGGTGGTTTAATGGTTGAGCACAATTTTCCACTCGATGGGGATTACCATTTCGATATCAGACTGATGATGACCACGGTAGACCAAATCAAAGGTGTTGAATTTGAGCAACAGGCTGATATCTGGATCGATGATGAGCTGGTACAGAGCATTACCTTTGGAGGGCTTGAAGACTTCAGTTTGGGAAGAGGAGCGCAGCGAGTTGCCGTGGAGGACAAAATGCAGGTCACCCTGCCGGTAACGGCAGGTAGCCATGAAATCGCGATTGCGTTTGTGGATGAAAACAGCGCTCTTAACACCGAAAACCTGAGTCCTTTCATCAAGCCGGCAACCGTCATCCAGCCGCTTGACCCGATTGGGCCTCCCCATCTTGATCGCCTGACGATAACCGGACCATACAACCCGGTCGGTCCGGGTAATCCTGACTACAGGGAAAGACTGTTCACTTGCAGGCCTGGTGCTTCACTCAGTGCAGAGGAGTGTGCCTATGATATCCTGTCTGAATTGACTCAAAGGGCTTATCGCAGGCCAGTGAGTGAAGAGGATCTCAACCCGCTGATGCGCCTTTTTACTGAAGGGAACAGGGATGGTAGTTTTGACCAGGGTATTGACTATGCCTTGCGCTATATCCTATCTAACCCCAAATTTATTTTCCGCTTTGAAGAAACACCGCAATCACTTGTTGCTGGAGACGAGTATTTCATCTCAGATTTGGATTTGGCATCACGCTTGTCTTTCTTTATCTGGAGCAGTATCCCGGATGAAGAACTGCTGGAATCTGCCATCAATGGCCGTTTGTCTGACACTGAAGTTCTCAACCAGCAAATTGATCGTATGTTGCAGGATGAAAAATCCTTTGCCCTGTCAGAAAATTTTGCCGGCCAGTGGTTGTATCTGCGCAACTTATCGACAACTGATCCCGATCCCCAGAAATTCCCGGATTGGGATGATAACCTCAGACAGGCAATGCTCACCGAAACACAGATGTTTTTTGATAGTATTGTCCGCGAGGATCGAAGCGTGCTAGACCTCCTAAATGCCGATTATAGTTTTATCAACGAACGCCTGGCCCTGCATTATGGATACAAAGGTATTCGGGGAGAAAGGTTCCGCCGTGTGGATGTGCCCGATAAACGTCGTGGTTTACTGGGTCATGGAAGTATCTTGACCGTAACCTCACACGCTCACCGTACCTCACCCGTATTGCGCGGAAAATTTATTCTTGAAAATATGATGGGGACTCCACCGCCGGCTCCGCCGCCCAATGTGCCAGACCTTCAGGCGACATCGGCAGATGGGGTGCCTTTATCTATTCGCCAACAGATGGAACAGCATCGGGCAAATCCGGTGTGCGCCAGCTGTCACAATGTGATGGATCCCCTGGGGCTGGCGCTGGAGAACTTTGATGCCCTGGGTCGATGGAGAGAACTGGGGATAACGGGTCGCCCAATTGATGCCAGTGGAGAGCTGTCGGATGGGACGCCTGTTTCTGGACCTCAGGATTTACGCGCTGCATTAATGGCGAATCCTGAGATATTTGTGTCTACCATGCTGGAGAAAATGTACATTTATGCACTAGGTCGGCCGATAGAATTTTATGACTATCCGACCATGCGCCAGATTCTGAAAGCCTCAGCCGAAGACAATTACAGTTTTTCCTCACTTGTTGAGGGAATTGCTAATAGCATTGCCTTTCAGATGAACCGAAATGAGGAAGATGCTGCAACATTGAGTATGAATGATAATTAATTGATAATCGGTGTTATTCTTTGCTACTAACCAATCTTTATAATAAATGCGCCAAAACAAAGTTAAATTTCAGAAGGAGATAAGTATGAGCTTTTTATCAAAAAAACAACTAGCTCGTCGTACTATCCTAAGAGGGCTTGGAGCAGCAGTCTCACTACCAGTTTTGGATGCCATGATACCTGCGATGGCACCACAGGCTTTTGCCAATGATCTGAAAAAGCATCGCCATGCCTTTATTTATCTGGCGCATGGTGCTCCACCTGCAACTTGGGTTCCACCCACGCTGGGCAAGAATTTTGAATTTTCCCAGGCGCTCAAACCGGCTGAAAGATTTCGTGATTATCTGACTGTGGTTTCAGGAATGGATCATCCTGCAGCGGATGCGCCTGCGCCTCATGCCTTGTCACAACCTGTCTGGTTAACGGGGGCACACCCAAAAGCCACCGATGGCAAGGATGTTCGTGCTGCCAAGACCATTGATCAGATTATTGCGGATCATCTGGGGCAGGATACCCAGTTCCCTTCCATCGAAATGGGAACGGAAGACATGACAGGCCTCATTGGGACCTGTGATGCAGGATACAGCTGTACCTACATGAATACTATCTCCTGGCGTGATGCGACGACACCATTGCCGATGGAGCTTAATCCAAGAACCGTCTTCGAATATATGCTGGGTCGAGAAAGCACGCCGGAGGCGAGAGCCAGACGCCTGGCGGCAGACAAAAGCATTCTGGATGAAATTATGGGGGACGTAAATCAGCTTCAGCTTACACTGGGTGCTGCTGACCGCAACCGTATGGATTCCTATCTAGAGAATATTCGTGAGGTTGAGCGCCGACTCCAGATTGCAGAATCCCGAGATCAGCTGGAGACCGTTCCTGAAGCACCGATTGGTATTCCAGCCACCTTTGAGGAACACACACAAATGATGTTTGATCTGATAGCACTGGCCTGGGAAGCTGATCTGACTCGTGTCGCCTCATTCCTGATGGTACGTGAGGTGAGTGAACGAACCTATCCGCATATAGGTATTCCTGATCCACACCATAGCCTTTCCCACCATCAGAACAACCAGGAAAATCTTGATAAACTCGCTATTCTGAATGCCCATCATGTGATGCTTTTTACCCATTTCCTGGAAAAACTGCACAATACCCAGGATGTTGATGGTTCACTGCTGGATAATTCAACTATTCTTTATGGTAGTTCCATGGGCAATAGCAATCTGCATGACCACGTGAATATCCCGGCACTGTTAGCGGGCCATGGTGCCGGTACACTGGAAGGAAACCTGCACGTGTCACACAAGGGAGAAACCATGTCAAATCTGCTGGTTACTATCCTTAATAAGGCCGGTATTTCTATGGAAACAGTGGGTGACAGCACAGGTTACGTTGCTGACGTCTAAGATATGGCAGTATAACTCGGCTCTCTCAGGAAAAATTTTGTGAATAAAGTTCATCCAATTCTTATGGCAATGTTGTTAATGATCTTGTCGGGATCAGTTACTGCCGCTGAAAATATTGCTTCAGCGGCACAGCAGGCTGACTGGGACCAGGTCCAGCGTTATCTGGAGCAGGGTGCAGACGTAAATATGATTCTTAATGATGGGTCAACGGCCCTGATCTGGACGACCTATCACGATAATCTTGGCATGACCCGGCGTTTGCTTGATGCCGGAGCTCAGGTAAGCACCTTTAACCGTTATGGAATATCAGCGCTTTATAATGCTGCCCAAAACGCCAATTCAGAAGCAGTAGCCTTACTGGTAAATCATGGTGCGGATGTTTCAGAAACCCAGCGCAGTGGTGAAACCCCTTTGATGACGGCGGTTTATACCGGTGATGTGGAGGTTGTCCGCACGCTTATTCAGTATGGCGCGGATGTAAACCAGGCTGAGAGTTTCTTGGGTCAGACACCTTTGATGTGGGCTGCTTCGAAGAATTATGCCGATATCGTTGAGTTGCTGCTTGAAAATGGTGCCGAAGTCGATACGCAATCTATGCTGGTCCCTTATGATGGGACGGAGGACGACGATATACCTCGAAACATGCCAGCTGGAGGTATGACAGCCTTGCTATTTGCAGCTCGAGATGGCTCTTATAAGTCTGCCGAAGTGTTGCTGAATTATGGTGCGGATCCTAATATCAGAAATTATGATGAATTTCCTGCTATGAATCTGGCAATTCTCAATCAGCACTATGATCTTACGGAAATGTTGTATAACTATGGGGCAGACCCTAATTTAGCCGATATCTATAACCGAACACCGCTATTTGCCGCAGTTTGGATGCGCAGAAATCCTTATTCAACCCGGCCTTATCACATGGTGCACAATACAAACACGGCTACTGATATCGTCCACCTCCTGTTGAGTTATCCTTTGATAGACATTGACAAGGGCTTAACCCGAACCGTGCCGCGTCGTGGTTCTTTGGATACCACTGACCCAACTCTGGGCAAAGGTGGATCGCCATTAATGTGGTCTATTCGTACAGGAGATATGGAAATGTTTGATATCTTGGTTGAAGCGGGAGCAGACCCCTTCATGAAAACTACTGAAGGAGTGACTACTTTGATGATTGCCTCGGGTACAGGCTGGGCAAGAGATGATGACTTCAAGATCCCTGTCACGCTTGAGGAATCGCTGGGCATGACACAGCGACTTATTGACATGGGTATTGATGTCAACGCTCGTGACATCAATGGCAGAACAGCATTACATGGTGCTTTGCCTAAAGGAGATTTGGAAGCCGTGCAAGCCCTTATCATTGCTGGGGCAGACGTATGTCTGGCGGATAATGATGGTAAAATTCCTCTGCAGGCTGCCTTGACAGAAGATTATATTGAAGAGCCTGTTAAAGTGTTAATAGGTGAGCTAACCCTGCAGGCGGGCTGTGAATTCCAGCTCTAATAAATGCTTGTAGTAAAAGCCGGCTTTGAGCCGGCTTTTTTATGAACCCAGCATAGGTACTTTTTGATTATGACATTAATATGCTAGAGACTCTTAGCTTCCCTCCTACCTGAAAATGAAAAGCGATAAAATTTAAATATCTCAGCTCAATTTGCTAATAAATTCGCTGATATTCTAAGAATTAGTGTACCTAACAGATTTTTTGATGAGCTAATTGCTGTACTTAAAGCACTAGTTGGAATTTCCTCACTCAGTCGAGAATTAAGTGATGCAGCGGACTTTGGAAAATTATCTGATGATGATTCTTAAAGTAAATTTCATAAACGTTTAAACTTCATACCTAATATTACAGGTTTTTATCTATTTCTACTTCAAGGCTACTTATACTAAGTTGATTCTTATATGGCGGCTTCCTTACAGAAAAAGCCCCTATAAGTGAACACACCAAGGCAGCCGCAAAGGGCGTACTCTGTGCCAGTAAGAGCACAATCCACAATGTGTAATCCGGTGAATGGACATAGGATACGTTAAATAAAATTGAAATCATAAAAATATAGCAAAGCAATATCGCTATCTCCTCTAAAGCTGAATAAAGAGCAATTGAGAGTATATGAGGATTAGTCAGTTTGGGAGTTCGGATAAAAGGTTGATTACTCTTGAACAACCCCGTCAGCATGGCTTTGCCGATAGTATAGGATAGAGATAAGCTAGCAATACCAGCAGCCAATGCCTCATATATCCCTGTTTTTAGCCTAGCCAAATAGAGATGGATTAGTTTGACGATATTGAAGACAAAAAACAAAATTGGAAAAATAGAAAACGCTAGGTTTGGTGCTTCAAATTGGCTTGGATAAATAACCATGCCCAGGCTCCAGAGTAGACAAAGAATACTAAAAAGCAAATTTGCACTTTGTGCCAGCCAGGGGAGCCAACCAGCAATGAAATGATAACGTTGTCCGGCACTAAGCTGACAGTTTTTGCCTAACAACAAGGGGCGCAAGTTCTGTTTAAGTATCTGCATGGCGCCATAAGCCCAGCGATAGCGCTGTTTTTTATAGTCTAGAAATGTATCCGGAGTCAATCCGAGACCATAGCTTTGAGAGGTATAACAAGCCTCATAGCCATGCTGAAAAATACGTAATCCTAATTCAGCATCTTCGGTGATGCACCAGTCAGCCCAGCCTCCAACTTCTTTTAGAACTTTCCGTCTGATCATGGTCATTGTGCCATGCTGGATAATAGCATTGCGCTCGTTACGTGTGATCATCCCGATCTTGAAAAAACCCTTATATTCAGCATTACACATGCTTTTGAAAAACGATTGCTGAGAGTCCCTATAATCTTGGGGAGCCTGAACTATAGAGACATTTTCTTCACAAAAGACAGGAACCAGATCTTTTAACCAGCTTGGCTCGACTATATAGTCGCTGTCGATTACAGCAATAATTTTTGCGTCTCTATGACTTTGTTCGAGGGCAAAGTTCAACGCTCCTGCTTTGTAGCCACTCAACGGGTTCTGGTGAAAAAAACGAAACCTACTTCCTAATATTTCGCAATGCTGCGCCACGGGTTTCCAGCGACTTTCATCCATGGTGTTATTGTCAATAACAATGACTTCATAATTATCATAGTTTAGATTTGCTAAGGCATTTAATGTCTGAATCAACATGGAAGGTGGTTCGTTATAGGCTGGCACATGGATTGAAACCATAGGGCTGAAACTATCTGATTGCATGGCCTGTATGTTAAGAAAACGACGACGATACCTGAACCAGTGAGCTTCGACCCATTCATGGGTTTCAGCAAGGATAAGCAGACAAATACCTACTATCATCACTAGTAAAAAAAGCCCGATCAGGATGCTGGAGAAGCTCATATAAAGAGTGACATAGTCTGCTAGCATGAAAATAATCAGGCCAACCAGTCCATAAGTGACAAGGCTTAATACTGTTTTTCCGAAATAGTCCAAGGTGCCACTGATCCATAAAAACGGAATAAGAATAAATATGCCCAGAAGTACCGAGATTGACATAAATGATTTCCAGGCAGGAGCTTCCTCCACAGGTCCTTCAAAAGCAAACTTGTTCTCCCTATCTGCGTCAAAGACGCCCCAATGTGCTCCAACTGAGCCTTCATCACGGCGTTTCCAAGGTTGGTCAAAAGCTTCCATGAGAAAATACTTAAGCTCAGTATGTTGCTGGGTATATGCTAGAAAATGACGAAGAAACAATGACTGGTTGGGTGTCGAACTAACAGCTGCCTCGCGCGTGCGTCCTTCACTTGGCCAGCCTACCTCAGCAATCACAATAGGTAGATCTGGGTAATTTTGCTTGAGTAACTCCAAACGCTGAATTATAAAATTAAGTGCCTGATCCACAGCAATACCCTCCCAGTATGGGAGAATATGGACAGCGATAAAATCAACATGTTCTGCAAGCTGAGGGTACTGCAGCCAAGTACTCCATGTTTCTGCAGTGCTGACTGGTTTGTTGATCTCTTCTCTTGCTTGATCCAGAAAATTAGTTAGTTCATCAATAGACAGGTTTTGCCTTAGGAGCACCTCATTGCCTATCAGAACATGTGTAACATTCATTAATTCACTAAGCTGAATTGCATGCTCAATTTCAAGAGCATTACTATAAGGTTCGTTATCAAGCCAGGCTCCGAGCATTACATCGAGCCCATGCTTCTCCGCTAATAGCGGGATTTCAGCAAATATTTCCGTCGCGCTATATGTGCGGATCGAATCCGTTAAGTCTGCTAAGAGCGCAAGATCCATATCGATTTTTTCAATGCTGGGTTGAGGGCCTGAGATGTTATTCTGGCCGCTCTGATAGGGAGAGTAAGCGAAGCCAAAAACCTGCACAGGCCAGTCTGGAGCCTCATGTTTTTTGTTGATGATAAACCAGCAAAGAGCAGTGAGAATTGCACACAGGCTTATGATCACAAAGCTAGATAGGTTTCTGCTTTTCATTTTTAACGGGAAAATACTCCGAGTAAAAGAGAAGGGATTTCATGCATAGTAGTAATGGGTTGTGGTTCCGGCTGGATACCTTCAGTGAAGCCAAGAGCAATAAGTGAATCAATAATTTCATCGTTTCTGGAAATAATATGAATGGGGACATCCCAGCGAGCTTCGATACCACTGACTGAGGCTACTGGTTGGTGATCGCCAAGAAGAACCCAAGTTAAATTTGCTTCATATGAATTTGCCAAATATCCACTGATATAGTCAAAAGTATAATTCAGTGTGCCTGTATATGAAGGACCTAAATTGGTCCATTCAGGCATCAGAGATAAGGACTGTAAAAGCTTTTCTTGTTCGAAAGGTTGTTCACTATCAAGTTTATTCCAGTCAGGCTGGTAAGGAGGTGTCGGCCGAAAAGGCATATGTGGTGTGATAGCGGTGAAAAACAAAAAAAGTGGCTGTCTAGAAGGAGGAATGACCTCAAGTTGATGAAAGCGGTGTAAGGAATACTGATCAGGTATTCTCCACCAACCGAAGTCAGGGCCTTGATAGTTAATTTCCTGCTCACCATAAATATCATCAAAGCCGTAAAAGGTGCCTTCGGGCCAATCTGCCCGCAAGCCCGGCATCAGTGCGACAGAGCGATAACCCTGTGCACGGAATTTGTCAGTAAGAGTAGTACGACTCTGGGTCATGAGCAGATTATATGTGGCCAGATGATCGACGTTCAGCCCTGTCATGAAACTAGCATGAGATAACCATGAGTTTCCACCGAAGGTGGGAGACTGGATAAAAGCCGAGACAATGCGGCGACCAGTTTTTTCTACTTGGCTTTCAAGGTTTTTCAGAGCCGGTCTGAGATCATTTGCAAAGGTTTCATTATCAAATACAGTTGCTCCATAAGATTCAATGAACTCGATGAAAATATCATTCTGTTCTAGTCTGGCCAGATTAAAATTCCCCAAATGGTCGCCGCATTGTCTCGGCTTTTATCCAGTCTCCCACCTTCGGTGGAAACTC
>JAYQVM010000060.1:0-9833 GCA_038148435.1 Gammaproteobacteria bacterium
GGGCAGAAGAGCAAGAACTGCATTTATAAAATTAGGCGAACCCGGCGGACAGTCAAGGGGAGCCGTCAGGTGAAAACTGGATATAAAGAGACGCTCATCACTAAGCTTCTCAATCTGCTTAGAGGCTTCAAGCACAATATCTCTGGGACTACCCAGAACAGAACCCAAATTGGAGCCCAGACCGATAAAGGCATAATCCTGAAAATTGGTAATTTGCATATGGCGGATTGTAACGCTTGGTTTACTAGCTTGACGAGCTTCAATAGAAGACTAAAAAGAGTGAAGTTATTCGCAAAAATGAAAACCAGAGAGTTTATTTTTGCAAGTATTACTGCAAGCCATGCGAGTGCGGGGCTTTTAGCGGTGGTACTGTGCAGACAGCTCGTGAACAGAATCGATAAAAACTTTCGCATGCTCCGGGTTTACATGCTGATGAATGCCATGCCCGAGATTAAATACATGCCCATTCCCACTGCCAAACTGCTCCAGAATTCTTGCTACTTCATCACGAATTTTATCCGGCTCCGCATAAAGTACTGAAGGGTCCATATTCCCCTGTAGGGACACTTTGTCCCCTATGCGGGCTCTCGCCTCATCTATATTGATGGTCCAGTCAAGCCCAACACAATCAGCACCACAGCTGGCTATACTTTCCAGCCAGAGCCCCCCATTTTTGGTGAATACAATCACAGGAACTTCACGTCCTTCATTTTTCCGAATCAGCCCCCTGATGATTTTCTCAATATAGGCTAGTGAAAATTCCTGATAATTTTGTGGGTTCAGGACACCACCCCAGGTATCAAAAATTTGTACTGCCTGGACCCCAGCAGTGATTTGTGCATTGAGATAATCTGTAACGGCATGGGCAACCTTGCTAAGCAATTCATGCATCAGGTCGGGTTTATTCATCATCATCCGCTTGATGATGGAAAAGTCCTTGCTACTGCCGCCTTCGACCATATAGGTCGCGACAGTCCAGGGGCTGCCGGAAAAACCAATTAGCGGAACCTGATTATTCAGTTCCTGTCGTATCAATTTCACGGCATCTATGACATAAGCCAGATCATCACCTGCGCTGATGAGCGGTAAGGCATTCACATCGTCTTCATTGCGCACTGGTTTGTGGAATTTCGGTCCCTCTCCTGTCTCAAAATACAGCCCCAAGCCCATGGCGTCCGGAATGGTTAAGATATCTGAAAATAAAATAGCTGCATCAAGATCAAAGCGCCTCAAGGGTTGTAGCGTGACTTCACAGGCCAATTCTGGGTTCTGACAAAGGTTCATGAAGCTTCCTGCTTCGGCTCGCAGTTCACGATACTCCGGCAGATAACGCCCCGCCTGTCGCATCATCCAGACAGGCGTGACGTCGACATCCTCTCGTAAGAGTGCTCTTAAAAAACGGTCGTTTTTTAACGTGCTCATCAGACCTCGAGAAAGTCCAGTATTCCATTAGCAGCCTGGCGACCCTCATAGACAGCAGTGACAACCAGATCGGCTCCACGCACCATATCACCACCAGCAAAAATTTTCGGATTGGAAGTCTGGAAAGTGAAATCACTTCGCTCGAAAGCCAACACCCGACCCCCGTCATCTAGTTTAATGTTTGCAGCATCAAACCAGTCCTCCGGACTGGGCTGAAAACCAAAAGCAATCAAAACGGCATCAGCACCTATCAATTCTTCACTCCCGGGAACCGTTTCAGCTCGCTGCCGTCCATTCTCATCCGGCTCCCCCATGCGCGTAGTGACAAACTTCACACCAACAACACAGCCATTTTCACCGACAATTTCAATAGGCTGTCGATTGAACACAAACTCGACGCCTTCTTGACGAGCATTTTCTACCTCTCGCTGGGAACCTGGCATATTCGCCTCATCTCGGCGATAGAAGCATTGAACCGAACTGGCACCCTGTCGAATTGAGGTGCGATTACAGTCCATTGCGGTATCACCACCGCCTAGCACGATTACTCGCTTACCCTGCATGCTGGTATGATCTGCACCCACTACTTTCAGACCGGTCTGTTCACAGGTGTTACCGACCAGATAAGGCAGCGCGGCATGCACACCATCAAGTTCTTCACCGGGAAAGCCCCCTTTAATAGCCTTATAGGCTCCCATCCCCATGAATACTGCGTCGTATTCATCCAGTATGGCGTTGAAATTAATGTCTTTACCTATTTCAGTATTTAGCCTGAATTGGATACCCATACCTTCAAAGATTTCGCGCCGTTGGGTCATAACACGCTTCTCCAGTTTGAACATGGGGATACCAAAGGTTAGTAATCCACCGATTTCTGGATAGCGATCAAAAACAACTGCTTTGACGCCTGCTCTAGCCAGAATATCAGCACAGGATAGTCCGGCAGGGCCAGCACCTATAACAGCTACTTTTTTTTCGGTGGCAACAACCTTTGACATGTCTGGACGCCAACCCATTTCAAAAGCAGTATCTACAATATATTTTTCAACATTTCCGATTGTGACAGCGCCGAAGCCATCGTTAAGGGTACAAGCACCTTCACAGAGCCTGTCCTGGGGACAGATTCGGCCACAAACTTCAGGCAATGAATTGGTCTGATGACACAATTCGGCAGCTTCAAGAATATTGCCTTCACTGGCCAGTTTTAACCAGTTTGGGATATAGTTATGAACCGGACATTTCCATTCGCAATAGGGATTACCACACTCCAGACAACGTTCAGACTGCACAGCTGCCTTTGGCTGATCAAATTGCTGATATATCTCAACAAATTCTGTTTTTCTGACTTCTAGAGATTTTTTTTCAGGATCCTGACGAGAAGTGCTCAAAAAGCGAAAGACATCCTTTGATTTAATTTCAGTTTTAGCCATAGTAATTAGTTAAGACTAATTTGGTGAAAAGTGAACATTTTCCAACAGATTTTTTATGTTGGCTTGTTTCGGAATAACCAGCCAGAACTTGCGCAGATAATCGACAAAATTATCCAGAATTTCATGCCCCCAGGCGCTACCCGTTTCATTAACATACTCAGCAATAACGCTTCGTAAGTGATTTCGATATTCTTCCATGCCCTCTTGTCTGATACGGTAAACTTCTATGAGTTCATGATTGTATTTATCAACAAAGTTATTATTTAGGTCCAGAACATAGGCAAAACCACCAGTCATTCCCGCCCCAAAATTGTGGCCAGTGGTGCCCAGTACAGTCACAACACCGCCAGTCATATATTCACAACAGTGATCACCGGCACCTTCAACCACAGCATGGGCTCCTGAGTTCCTGACTGCAAAACGTTCACCGGCACGACCACTGACAAACAGTTTTCCACCGGTTGCCCCATAAAGGCAGGTATTACCAATAATGGATGTATCTTGTGTTCTGAAACTGCTACCGGGTGGTGGCACAATAACCAGCTTGCCCCCCGCCATTCCCTTGCCAACATAGTCATTGGCATCTCCAACCAGTGTCATGTTCAGCCCCCCGGCATTCCATACACCGAAACTCTGACCGATACAGCCAGTCAGTCGCAGATTGATAGGGGCATCGGCCATGCCGAGATTTCCATATCTTTTGGCTATCTCGCCTGAGAGGCGGGCTCCGATGGAACGGTTAAAATTCTGTACTTCATAATGAAAAATGCCACCACTTTTATTCTCTATGGCTGGGAGGATATCCTGCACTATCTGTTCCGCCAATTCTCCCTTATCAAGCGGAACATTCCTGACCATTTTGCAATACTGGTCCTTTTCAGCAGGAATATGATCGTTATAGAGCAGACGGGATAGATCTATATTGGCTTGCTTTTCTGTTTGTGGCTCGAGTTGTTCAAATAGATCAGTACGGCCAATCAGGTCTACTAGGTTTTTTATTCCAAGTCGAGCCAGCCACTGCCGCGTATCCTGCGCAACAAACCTGAAGTAGTTCATAACCATTTCGACTTCGCCAATAAAATGTTTCTCACGCAGGTTGTCATCCTGCGTTGCAACGCCTGTAGCACAATTGTTCAAATGACAAATGCGCAAATATTTACAACCCATAGCAATCATCGGAATGGTGCCAAAACCAAAACTTTCCGCACCAAGTATTGCTGCTTTAATCACATCAAGGCCGGTCTTCAGACCTCCGTCTGTCTGCAGGCGAATTCGTCCGCGTAAATCATTGGCACGCAATGATTGATGCACCTCACTCAAACCCATCTCCCAGGGTGAGCCAGCATAACGTATGGAGGTCAGAGGGCTTGCTCCGGTACCACCATCATGCCCTGAGATGGTGATGAAATCTGCATAAGCTTTGGCAACACCTGCCGCAATCGTACCCACGCCAGGGCCTGCCACCAACTTGACGGAAACCATCGCTTCCGGATTGACCTGCTTGAGATCAAAAATCAGCTGAGCCAGATCCTCAATCGAATAAATATCATGATGTGGCGGTGGTGAAATAAGTGTTACACCTGGTACAGAATATCTGAGCCTGGCAATAAGTTCATTGACTTTACTTCCAGGTAACTGGCCACCCTCTCCTGGTTTTGCTCCCTGAGCAATTTTGATTTGTAGAACTTCCGCATTAACCAGGTAGTGGGGTGTTACACCAAATCGACCAGAGGCAATCTGTTTGATTTTGGATACTTTATCCGTCTTGTAGCGGGCAGGATCTTCACCACCCTCACCTGAATTAGAGCGCCCTCCCAACCGGTTCATGGCTTGCGCTAGTGACTCATGTGCTTCCGGCGATAGAGCACCGAGCGACATTCCTGCAGAGTCAAACCGTTTCAAAATACCTTCGATTGGCTCTACTTCTTCGATATCAATACTTTCGACATCTTCTCGCAGACTGAACATGTCGCGCAGCGTTGAGAGCGGGCGATTATCCACAACCTGGGCAAACTTTCGATATTGTTCAAAATTTCCGGTTTTTACAGACTCCTGCAAGGCTCTGACCACATCCGGGTTAATCATGTGGTATTCACCACCATGAATGTATTTCAGCAGTCCGCCAGCGTGAAGTTTCTTGCGTGGCAACCAGGCATCACGCGACAGTTTTTCCTGATCATGCTGCAGGTGAGCAAAAGTTGCCCCCTGGATGCGGCTCGGGCTATCAGGGAAGCACAGGTCCGTCACTTCATCGGCTAGCCCAACAATTTCAAATAATTGGGCACCACGATAGGAGCTGATCGTGCTGATTCCCATTTTGGAGAGAATTTTCATCAAACCCTTGTTGATGCCTTTTCGGTAATTCTTGTGAGCCTCCAGTTCTCCCATTTTCAGCATGCCATGCGACACCATATGATCAATGATGTCATAGCTGAGGTAGGGGTACACTGCCGTGGCCCCGAAACCTATCAGGCAGGCTATCTGGTGTGAATCTCGCGCACTGGCGGTTTCAACAATTAGGTTGCTATCGCAGCGCAGACCCTTATCAATCAGGTTTTCATGAATGGCTGCAGTTGCCAGCAGTGCATTGATAACGAGCTGACCGTGTTCCGGCATACGTTCTGAAATAAACAACAGCACTTTGCCATTTCTGACCGCATCTTCCACTTTGCCGACCACGCCCCTGATGGCCTGTTCAAGGCCAAGAGCCGGATCATATGACAGACTGATAAATTCGGCATCATAGCCCTCTCTTTGCATATGAGACAGGTTATAGAACTTGTTGGGGGACAAAAGCGGTGAGGTCAAAATAACCCGATTAGCATGTCCCGGAGTTTCTTCAAAGACATTTAATTCTTTACCCATACGGGTTTCCAGCGACATTACGATGCTTTCTCGCAGGGAATCAATTGGCGGATTGGTCACCTGGGCAAATTGCTGTCGAAAATAGTCATATAGGGGCCTGATCTGCTGTGACATTACAGCAATTGGGGTGTCATCCCCCATCGATCCGGTTCCCTCATTGCCTTTCTCCGCCAACGGACGCATGACCTGATCCATCTCTTCGAAGCTCACCTGAAACATTTTCATGTGACGATCGCATTCTTCAGGAGACAATGGTCGAAGTTCCGGTAGATTTTCTGCCAGGCTTGACTCGACATAGATAGATTGTTCCTTGATCCACTTAGCGTAAGGCTGTCTGCTCTTGAGGTAGTTAGCCACATCTTCAGTGTGCAAGATTCTGGCTTCTTCTGTATCCACCACAAGGATCTGGCCAGGACCGACTCTTCCTTTGGCAATTACATCTTCCGGTTTGTATTCGTTAACACCTATTTCTGAAGCTGCTGTCAGATAACCATTCTTGGTCATCACCCAACGTGAAGGTCTCAATCCATTACTGTCGAGCACGCAGGCAGCAAAACGGCCATCGGTCAGAACAACACCGGCCGGACCGTCCCAGGGCTCCATGTGAAATGAGTTATAGGTATAGAATCCGCGCAAGGCTTCATCCAGTTCTTGCATGTTTTGCCAGCTCGGCGGCATGATCAGGCGAATTGCCTGGTACAGGTCCATCCCACTGCTTACTAGCAGTTCCAGCATGTTATCCATGGATGAGGAGTCGGAACCGGTAGAATTCACCAACGGTGCTATTTCCTCGATATTGGGGATCGCTGCCGAACGGAATTTTGAAATACGTGCCTTGGCCCAGTTACGATTGCCCCGAATGGTGTTGATTTCTCCATTGTGGGCCAACATCCGGAATGGTTGGGCAAGTGGCCAGCGCGGCAGGGTATTAGTGGAAAAGCGCTGGTGAAAAGTGCACATGGCAATTTCCATTCGCGGATCCTGTAAATCCAGAAAGAACTTCGGCAAATCCGCCGGCATCACTAACCCTTTATAAGAAAGTACGGATGCTGACAGGGAGCAGACGTAGAAATCTTCATCGTCAAAAAGACGATTTTCAGCCTTACGCCGGGCAATAAACAGCTTTACTGCCAATTCATCTCTGCTGATACCACCAGCATTGATAAAAACTTGCTCGATATCCGGCATGCATTCCAATGACATTTGGCCACACACGGATGCATCATAGGGCACTTTACGCCAGCCAAGCAGATCCAGCCCCTGATCCTTGATTTCTTCTTCCAGAGTTTGCCGTGCCAATTCCATTTTACTTGCAAGGCGGCTGAAAAATACCATGCCGATTCCGTAATTATGACTTAACTCACAATTAAAATGCTCTTTGGCCAGAGCCCTCAAAAAGGCATCAGGCTTTTGCATCAGCAAGCCACAACCATCACCAGTTACGCCATCAGCAGCAATTCCGCCCCGGTGCGTCATGCAGGTGAGCGATCTGATCGCCGTCAGCAAGAGATCATGACTGGCCTGCCCCTCAATATGGGCAACAAGGCCAAAGCCACAGTTATCTCTAAATTCGCTGGGGTGATATAACCCGGGTCTCATATCCAGTTCTCTTCCAAAAAATAAAGTCACAAAGGGCGGTGTGACCCTCGCACTAGCAGGTGGGAAACTGCCTCTTTTCAAAAGCCAAAGAGCCGCACATTTTACACAAGGCGTTGGTTTTCAGCAATCTGGCAGAACTGTCCTGCAAGTCCAGCAAGAATGGCGTTATGCGGAAGAGGAGCAAAGGCCAAGTGCGGCACCGGCCTGAAGGGTCTGTTTTAGCAGTTTGGGCTCAATACTACTCTTCAAGACCGCTTTACCCAGGCCTTGCAGGAGTACAAATCGAATTTTCCCATGTTCGGCCTTTTTGTCATGACTCATCAGTGATAGGTATTGGTCGACGCTGATCGTGTCCGGTGGAACCACTGGTAAACCGGCAGCCCCTATCAGAGCACGAATTCGAGCAAATTCATGTTGTTCAAGCATACCAAGGCGTAATGAAAGATCAGCTGCCATCAGCATGCCGACTCCCACAGCCTCACCATGCAGCCAGACGCCATACCCCATGGCTGCTTCTATGGCATGCCCAAAGGTATGCCCCAGATTAAGAATGGCCCGAGTGCCTGATTCCCTTTCGTCGGTGGCGACAATCGCTGCTTTTTCCTCACAGGAAATCTGTATTGCTCGACTTAGACTTTGCGCATCGCGGGCAAGTAGCGAGGTCATTTTGCTTTCCAACCAGCGATAAAACTCTGGATTGCTGATAAGCCCATACTTTATAACTTCTGCCAGTCCAGCAGACAGCTCCCGATCTGGCAGAGTTGAAAGTGTGGCCGTATCGGCTAAAACACAGCGCGGCTGATAGAAAGCCCCCACCATGTTTTTCCCCAGCGGGCGATTCACCCCTGTTTTTCCACCCACTGAAGAATCAACTTGTGCCAGCAGGGTTGTGGGCACCTGAATAAAATTCACACCACGCTGGTAGGTTGCAGCTGCAAAGCCAGTCATGTCACCGACGACCCCACCACCCAAGGCAATCAATGTCCCATTGCGCTCAAAACGCTTGGCCAGCAGTGCATCATACAATTGGGCAACATTATCCAGCGTTTTTTCGACCTCGCCATCAGGATAAATAAATTCACTCAGTTCATAGCCTGCGAGTGCAGCCTTGAGCTGTTCAAGGTATAGGGGGGCCACCACATCATTACTGACAATACAAACCTGTTTGCCTTTAATATAGGGCTTGATCAGTTCCGGACGTGATAAAAGCTTTTCGCCAATATGAACAGGATAGGAACGTTCACCAAGCTCGACATTGACAGTGAAATTTAGGGGCATGCTAGGCCTCTATGTTATGCAGATAGTGGGCTATTTCATTACAGACAGCCTTGGCACTTCTATGGTTCGTTTCTATTATGTGATCCGCAATCTCGCAGTAAAGGGGATCCCGTTTTTCCATCAGCGCCCGTAAAGTACCCTCCTGATCATCAACCTGCAGCAAAGGTCTCTTCTGGTCTCGGCGCGTTCGGTCCAGCTGTTGCTTAACGGTAGCTACCAGGTAGATAACTAGTCCATGACTTTGGAGGTTGCGTCGATTTTCTTTCGAAAGTACAACCCCTCCACCTGTCGCCAGAACGATTTTATTTAGCTGGGTCAGGTCTGCGATGACCTTTTCTTCACGAACGCGGAAGCCAGCCTCTCCTTCCATATCAAATATCCAGGATATTTCAGCACCACTGCGCTCTTCAATTTCCTGGTCAGAGTCATGAAAATCGAGCTTCAACTCTTTTGCTAACAATCTTCCGATCGTGGTTTTTCCTGCCCCCATGGGACCAATAAGGAAAATGTTATCAACGGAATTTTTCATAAAATCCGAGAACTAATACCCAGATAAGGCCTTCGCAGGGCTTAAGTCTTGAACAGCATCATATGGGAGGGATGGCCCTCTAACGATTATAACGTTACTTAATTTAAGCATTATTTTCAACTAATTATGTTTATTTTCAATAAATTACTTTAGATATTTAAGTGCTTCACAGTAGACTTTATTTTAGGCCAGACAATGTAGCAACAACTAGTTTGCATCATTTTAATCATATAATTGCTAACATTCCGATATGGCGCCACATTTATTGGGGAAAAATCCTTTAAAATTAGCTTAACTGTCTTAAAATACCAGGCTTCTGCTAAGATTGAACGCCGAAGCCATTTGCCTTCATGGACCGAGATAAAACTGATGATATGATGAGCATTTTTCGTTCAGGCTTAAGAAATTTATTTTGGGCTTGCTTGTTTATCGGCCTAGGCATAGTCATGTTAACGGCTAGTGCCTACCTCTATCTATCTCCCAAACTGCCGCCTGCAGAGGATTACCGTAATGTGCGCCTGGTAAACCCCTTGCGTGTCTATACTTCTGACGGCCTGCTGATGGCCGAATTTGGTGAAGTTAGACGTGATCCCATTAAATATGAGGATAGTCCCCCTTTATTGATTGATGCACTCATCGCCAGTGAAGATTCTCGCTTCTACCAGCATGGCGGCGTTGACCTGCGTGCCCTGGCTCGCTCGGTACTGGGC
>JAYQVM010000061.1:0-9752 GCA_038148435.1 Gammaproteobacteria bacterium
ATGTAATTTAGTATAGTTTTTTAGATCGGCGAGGTCCCGCTGGACTTATCTATTTATATCAGTCATAATAAAGTTTTAGGAAATATGGATGTCTGCCAGACAATCCGTCGCCAGAAATTCTATCTGGGTGCCTCCCAGATCGCCTAAGCGTAGCGATCCGGTTTTCACCATGCCGCCGATTCTGAAATTCTGCCCGCTAGGTACAGTCCCCTGTGCCACCTCAGTCGGTGTATAAAACACATTGATCCCCTGATTCAGGGCAAACAGCACCAGGCCCACGGCCAGTGCCGAACCACCGACAATGAAACAGACGATCATCATGCGCTGTTTACGTGGTGATGCCATTACTGATCTCCTCACTGTTTTGCTGAGCCTGTGCACGTTCAGCTAGCACCTGCTCACGTTTTAACTGTTGCTTGAAATATTTTTTCCTGGCTAGTATGGGTTGCCAGACATTAAAAACCAACACCAGCGCAAAAAAAGCATAGGCTGACCAAACATATTCGGCATAGCCGCCCATAGACAGAAAATCGCCGAAACTGTCAAAGCTGCCCATTAAAACTCACCCTTACCGGATCTGAAAATGTCTTTCACCCAGTCAGCCCGACGTTCCCGCTGCAGAATTTCATTTCTGGTCCTGAGGATCAGTGCCAGCATGAAAAAGCCAAAAATGCCAAAGCCAGTGAAGAATGCCGGCAGCCAGACCTCTGGCGGATTTGCCTGGGTATCGCTCAAAGACAGATTGCTCGCTCCCTGATGCAGGGTATTCCACCATTCAACCGAATACACCACTATCGGGATATTGACCACACCAACCAGGCTAAGAACGGCGGCAGCCTTGGCGCCAGCATCAACAGAATCAAAAGCTGACCTTAGTACCATGACCCCGGCAAACAGGAACAGCATCACTAGAGTCGAGGTCAGGCGCGCATCCCATATCCACCAGGTTCCCCAGGTGGGAATGCCCCAGACCGAACCCGTAAACAGGGCAACTGCCGTAATGGTAAAACCAATGGGTACGCAAGCCTTTGCAGCCATATCCGCCATCTTGATTCGCCAGATCAAATAAGCCCCTGAAAAACAGGCCATCATGCCGTACCACCAGTAGCACATGATGGCTGTCGGCACATGGATATAGGCAATACGATAATTCTCGCCCATCTGGTAATCCGGAGGTGTAAAGGCAAGCCCCCAGACCAGTCCGACACCAAGCAAAATGACAGTGATGCCCGTCAGCCAGGGTATAAACTGTCCGCTCATGGTGTAAAACCATTTAGGTGAGCCCAGTTTAAAAAGCCATTGCCACATCGTAATTTTAACTCACACTAATTCTTAATGCTGCCAGAATCGCCAGCGGCGCCAGGCAGATAGCCATTACCAGCATGGCTCCCAGCAGAGCCAACAAACCAGATATTCCCAGACCGCCAAGAGCCATACTGACTGTACCAGTACCGAAAACCAGAACTGGCACATAAAGGGGTAATACTAACACAGCAAGCAGCAAACCACTGCGTGAAAGGCCCACCGTCAAGGCCATGCCAACCGCTCCGATCATTGTCAGAATTGGCGTGCCAATCAACAAGCCGGCGAGCAGGGGCAGCATCGCTTCAGAGGGCAAGG
Source organism: Gammaproteobacteria bacterium (assembly GCA_038148435.1). GTDB lineage: Bacteria > Pseudomonadota > Gammaproteobacteria > Pseudomonadales > Pseudohongiellaceae > UBA5109. The sequence goes on from JAYQVM010000061.1 coordinate 1,621, forward strand.
CCAGCATACTGGCCAGCACTGGTGCCAGTATGACAATTGGAAGGCCGGATACCAGCCAGTGACTGCCCAACTTGGCCAGAATAATGAAATATAGGGGCTGCGGGCTCAACAACAACTGTTCCAGTGAGCCGTCTTCATAGTCCGCCCGAAACAGACTGTCCATGGACAGCATCACAGCCAGCAAAGCCGTCACCCAGATAATCCCACTGGCAATCCGGCTTAAAAACTCGGTATCTGCTCCAACGCCCAGCGGAAAAAGGGTCACCGCAATAATAAAAAACATCAAAGGGTTGATAATGTCCCCCGGGCTGCGAAAAGCGATCAATAGTTCCCGTCTGACTGTTGCTGCAATGATAGTCACCCTGCCAGCCCCGCCAGTTTGTCCAGGTTGATGCGTTTTACAGCATGCCCAATTTCCAGCCTGTGATGGGTCGTCAGGATCACCGCACCACCATGGGCGGCGTGTTCGGCAAAAAATATTTCAAGCTCATTCACCCCCTGCTTATCCAGCGCCGTGAAAGGCTCATCCACAATCCATAGAGGGGCATCACTTAATTTCATGCGTGCCAGACTCACCCGGCGCTGCTGCCCTGCGGACAACTGATAGCAGGGCATATCATCATAACCATACAGATTGAAACTATTCAGGGCACCTTTGATCTCTGCTTGTTTTTGCAAACCTCGTGAGGCGCAAAACCAGCTGAGATTTTCTTTTGGCGTCAGGGTTTTATTGATGGCAGGCGTGTGTCCCAGATAAAACAGTGATTGATTGAAATCCTGCCGGGCTTTGCGAATATCCTGGCCATACCACTCGATCCTTCCATCGAATTCATCGTTGAGTCCGCACAAAATTCTCAAAAGACTAGTTTTACCACTGCCATTGGAGCCTTCGACCTGCCAGATTTCCCCAGCAACCACGGAAAAACTCAGGTTCTGAAATAGAACCCGTTCATCACGCTCACACAATAAGTCCTTGACACTCAACATGGCTGATTACCGAAAAACTCCTGACATCTGTCGCCATTATATCCTTCATATCACAGGTAATCTTATGAAAAAAAAAGGAAATTAGGAAAATTCATGGAAAAGCAGTCCCAACACACCACTCTGACGCTAAGTAGCACCTCCATGGAACCGGGAGCTAAGACCGGGGTGGCGTCACACCTGTTTGCCCCATGTATTTGCCATTACGATCCTTGTATGTCGTTTCGCATTGTTCGTCCGACTCATAAAACAGCATCTGAGCCACACCTTCATTGGCATAAATCTTTGCTGGCAAGGGAGTAGTGTTAGAAAACTCCAGTGTCACGTGCCCTTCCCACTCAGGTTCGAGCGGTGTGACATTGACGATGATGCCGCAGCGAGCATAAGTAGATTTGCCCAGACAGACAGTCAACACGTTAGACGGAATCCGAAAATACTCAACGGTTCTGGCTAGGGCAAATGAATTCGGAGGGATGATGCAGACACTCTCATTAATGCTGACAAAACTAGTTTCATCAAAGTTTTTTGGATCAACCACATTTGTGGTGTGAACATTGGTAAAAATCTTGAATTCTCTGGCACATCGCACATCATAACCATAGCTGGAAGTCCCGTAGGAAATAACCCGTCTGCCATCAAGATCCCTGATCTGTTCCGGCTCAAAGGGCTCAATCATGCCCTGCTGCTCTGCCATCTTGCGAATCCACTTGTCAGATTTGATTGTCATATCAGCCTGTTGTTCCCTCTAGCTTGCTATCTCATAAATTTTCAGGGCATTTCCAGGGTGCACATATTACGCAGTTAAAGCTAACTTTGACAGCCCAAAATTTGCTACAATGCGACCTACGCGGAGCTCTTCTTTACTGCTGATGCTGAAGCGCCTGTCTTACCTATAGGAGTGAAATATGAGATTAAAACTTATACTGTTAGCCAGTTTCTGCCTAGGCATGATATCTCAAAATAGTCTGGCTCAAGACCTCGAAGCAGGACGTGTACTTTACGGAACCTGTGCTGCCTGTCACGGGCCAAACGGAGAAGGGCTGGAAGCCTTGAACGCCCCAAAAATCGCAGGTCAGCAATCATGGTATACCATTCGTCAGTTAAATAACTTCAAGAATGGCGTACGCGGTGCAGACTCTCGTGACGTTTACGGCCAGCAGATGGCTCCAATGGCGCAGATCCTGACAACAGAAGAAGCCATTCGCAATGTTGCCGCTTATATTGCAACACTGGGCAACTGATCAGTCAGATCGATAACGAACGCCATTAACAAAAAGCCCCGATGGCGGGGCTTTTTTTGCGATAATATACGTTTAGCAGGAAATAAAATGCTCGACCTGAAGTTGGACGGAGCGTTGGCTACGAAATTCGTTTAGCTGCAGGCGATACGCAAGTTCCAGCTGGGTGAATTTTATAACCAGTAGGCTTTCATCGACATTGAAGGCTATGGCATCAATCAAATCACTGGCACCTTCCACCCGCAGCAGCAATTTGAGATGTTTATTCGCTATCGTTCTTTGTTGAACACATTCAAAACGGCCAGTGAACAGCGGTTCAGGAAAATGTTGTCCCCAGGGCCCTGCCGAAACCAGCAATTCGGCAAATTCAAGATTCAGGCAAGCCGTCGGTAGTGGACCATCTGTCAGTAGTACCCGCTGCAGTAACGTGTCGTCCAGAGTGATTTGCAATTCCTCGATAAACGCTGCATGAAAGCGTTCGAAATCCGCTCGGGCAAGCGTCAGTCCCGCTGCCATGGCATGACCACCGAAGCGACTAAGCAGATTCGGCTGCCGGCTTGCAATACGGTCCAGCAAATCCCTAATATGCAAACCGGGAATCGATCGTGCTGACCCTTTGATTTCATGATTGTTCTCGGCACTTGCGGCAAAAATGATGGCCGGCTTATGAAAACGGTCTTTCAAGCGGGATGCCAAAATCCCTACTACACCTGAATGCCATTGTTCGTTAAACAGGCAGATACCAGCTTTTGACTGTACCTCCTCATCCAGCTGTTGGAGAATATGCAGCGCTTCGGTCTGCATGTTTTGCTCGATACTTTTTCGATCCTGATTAAGATCATTCAGCTGTCTTGCAAGTTCCAGGGCATCCTGCTGCGATGAACTCATGAGGCATTCGATACCCAGACTCATATCATCCAGCCGTCCGGCTGCATTGAGTCGAGGGCCAAGCACAAAACCCAGATCCGCAGACTGCAGGCTACGGTAATCGCGGTTGGCCACGGATAACATCGCCATGATCCCAGGTCGTGCCCGTCCCGACCTGATCAGTATCAGCCCATGCTTTACCAGACAGCGATTGTTGGCATCTAGGGGCACAACATCGGCAACTGTACCAAGAGCCACCAGATCCAGAAACTGCAGCATATTGGGCTCCTCTCGTTTAGAGCGCTCGAACCACTTGCTTTGACGCAGCTGGCTGCGGAGTGCCAGTAGAAGATAATAAACCACCCCAACACCGGCCAGGGATTTAGAGGGAAAGGTGCAATCCGGCAGGTTGGGGTTCAGAATACAGTCAGCATCTGGAAGTGTTTGTGCCGGTAAATGATGATCGGTGATTAAGACCTTTATACCCAGTGACTTGGCTTTTTTCACCCCTTCAAAACTGGCAATGCCATTATCGACCGTTATGATCAGTGCTGGTTGTCTCAATTTGGCGAGCTCGACGATTTCAGGAGTTAAACCATACCCGAACTCGAAACGGTTGGGGACCAGGTAGTCCAGATTTTCAAAACCAAAGGCACGCAGACAGAGAATCAACAGGGCGGTACTGGTTGCACCATCTGCATCAAAATCGCCGATGACCAGTATCCTCTGATCCTGCTGCAGAGTCTGACTGAGCAAATGGACAGCCGCATCTATGTTGAGCATAAGCTGCGGATCTAGTAGGGATGAAAGCTCAAGCGAAAACTCGGCATCATTCTGCACGCCGCGACTCAAGAGTAAACGCTCAATGAGCGGGTGCACATCCAGCTTCAGCTTGCAGTCATGTGGTAGAGGGCGTTGGGAAATGATGGGAACTGGATTCATTTTGATCGTTCCTGAATCAATGAATCGTAGGCTAGCGAAATGAAAAAAAACGCTGTGATAAACGCTTTAGTATAAGTGTTAGTTGAACGCAGACTTGTAAATATCACTTACTGACCATAAATTAAAGAACTGATAACTGCGCGTAAATGTGAATTAAATCGGGAAATTCGATACTTATACGCCAAATAAAAATTCACATTGGAACTTTAGATAGTGAAACCAACCTAAACCTGAAAATATGCTACTAAACTATTCGATTACCATGAAAAAATCTATTACCACACTTGTTCTTGGCTCCCTTTTCACTCTGGGTACTGTGTTGCTGGTACCGGAACTGCAATCGGCCCCCAAATATTTGAGTTTTCAGACTGAAGACGAGGCTAACAATATTGAAATTTTCAGCGCAGCCAGCCCTGCTGTCGTCTTCGTCACCAATTCCGGACTGGTCCGCAGCAACCCTTTTTCACGTAATGTAGAAGAAATACCACGTGGCACCGGCACTGGTTTTGTGTGGGATAACCAAGGATTGATAGTAACAAACTATCATGTTGTTCAAGATGCTAGCAAAATAACTATTAGGCTTCAGGATCAGAGCAGCTGGGAAGCCGAAGTCGTCGGTTTGGCACCGGACAAGGATCTGGCTCTATTGAAAATTGATGCCCCACAAGAATTGCTATCCCCCCTCCCTCTGGGTGATTCCGCTAATCTGCAGGTTGGCCGAAAGGTTATCGCTATTGGTAACCCCTTTGGCCTGGATACCACAATGACGGTGGGTGTCGTCAGCGCCCTGGGGCGGGAAATAACCTCACTGACCAATCGCACTATTCGTGATGCCATCCAGACCGATGCATCCATTAACCCTGGAAACTCCGGTGGCCCCTTGCTTAATTCATTAGGGCAGCTGGTCGGCGTCAATACACAGATCATCAGCCCCTCAGGTGCCAATGCCGGTATCGGCTTTGCCATTCCGGTTAATACGGTGAAACGGGTTATTCCGCAATTGCAAGAGTTCGGCCGTGAGGTCAGACCAATTCTGGGCATTTCCAACTTGAACGATGCCATCAGCCAGCAAAATGGTATTGATGGTGTTATTGTCGCTGAAGTCACCAACGGTCTCGGTTCCCAGAAAGCCGGTCTGATGGGACTATCCCAGGATCCCAAAGGTAATGTTATTCTTGGGGATGTGATTATCGGTATAGAAGATATGTCGATCAGCAACAGCGACGACCTGCTGAATGCTCTTGAACAGTTTCAGCCCGGCGACATAGTGACAGTCCTCACCCGCCGCGGCAATCAAATTCAGATGCAGTTTCAGGTTGAACTAACCGAGCCAATCTAGCTAAAAACACTGCTAACTGATTTTCTGTTTTAGGGCTAGGGCTTTAGTTGTATTGTCTCAAGCATCAAGCTTACAATGCATCGAACCCAATATGATGGTCTTTATGTGGACAGTATGTTTTTCAATCATAATTTCTGCAGACAGACCCTAAATTCCGCATGCTCATTTCAACAGAGGGGAGAAGCATGAAGCTTGGCAACCGACTTGTACTCTATTTTTTTGGCATTGGGCTGGCACTGCCCACCTTTTCCCAGGAAATCAACTTCGCTGGTGACTGGAGTGCTCTCTATCACGAAGACGAACCCGAACGTATTCCGGGCCCACCTTTGGCTGACTATGCCGGCCTGCCGATCAATGATGCAGCCAGAATGCGAGCTAATACATGGGACCCTAACCGCATTTCAGTCGTTCCTGAATTTCAGTGTCGTGAACACGGTGGCGACTATTCCATGCGTGGTCTAGCCCATATGCGAATCGAACGGGTCATCGATGAACGTTCCCAGCAGGCAGTCGCCTTCAGGACACGCATGAATTTTCACAATCAGGAACGCACTATTTGGCTGGATGGTCGTGATCATCCGCCTGCCGATGCACCCCATACCTGGGACGGATTTTCAACTGCCTATTTTGAAAATGGCATGATGGTGGTGCATACCACGCACCAGAAGCAAAGCTATACGCGCCGCAATGGCATCCCCGCTAGCAGTGAGCGTGAGTTTTGGGAGTACTGGTATATCCATGAAAACATCCTGACCGTAGTGACCGTGGTTGATGATCCTGTGTTTTATTCCGAACCACTGGTGCGCAGCCAGAACTGGATGGTAAATCCGGCCTTGCGTATCACACAGAACAACTGTGAATACGTGATCGAGACCCCGATTGGAGATGATGGACAGATCGTGCCACACTACCTCCCCGGCCAGAATCCTTTCCTGACCGAAACAGCTGAAATCTATCATCTTCCCTATGAGGGTATGCAGGGTGGCGCGGAAACCATGTATCCGGAGTTTCGCAAACAAATGGGCCAACCTCTAGGTGACAATCGTTTCTGTACCCTGGATTGCGAATAAGGAGCTGACATGAGACAGTTAATTAAACCTTTTTTATTCAGCGCCCTTTTCTGCCTTCCCGTTGGCAGCCTAATGGCACAAGAATCTGAGCTGCAGCTTCTTCATGTACAGGGGCAGGTATACATGCTGTCTGGTGCAGGGGTAAATGTGACCGTACAACTTGGATCTCAAGGCATTGTCTTTGTTGACTCACCAGATGAAGATATCGTCCCCGCCATGATGGAACTGATTAGGCAACATAGTAATCTCCCTGTCCTGTTCGTCGCTAGTACTGCATTGGATGAGGAGCATATTTCAAGTAATGCCATTCTTGGTGGCCTGGGAGATGCAGCCGGTGCGACAGCAGGTGGTAGAGGTCAGCAGGTTACGGCCATTGCCGGTTCTGGTAATGGAGTGACACTACTAGCGCATGAAAACGTACTGAACCGTTTTTACCTGACCGATCACAATATTCCCCGTCTTGACCTGACCAGCACCTATTACACAGGCAGTAAGGATATTTCTCTTAATCAGGAACCGGTAGTAATCTATCATGTTGCAAACGCACACACCGATGGTGATAGCATTGTCTACTTTCGGCGCTCAGACGTCATTAGCACTGGCGATATCTATACCCCAGGCCGTTATCCGGTAATTGATATCGAACGCGGTGGCAGTGTGCAGGGACTGATCGAAGCCCTGAACTTTTTGATCGAACTGATCGTTCCTGGCCCCATGGCCGAAGCCGGTACCTATGTTATTCCTGGCCACGGTCGCATTGGCGATGAAATTGATGTCGTTGAGTACCGCAATATGGTCTACATCGTAATGCAGCGCGTGGAGGCCCTGATTGCCGACGGTATGAATCTACGTCAGATCATCGCTGCCCGCCCAACCCTTGACTATGATACCGAATACGGTGGTCGTCGCGGTGGAGCCAGTAACGAAGAATTTATCACGGCTATCTACAACAGCCTGACAGCAGAGATGTAAGGATTCCATCATGAAAATTATTACTAAATCTCTTATTGCTACATTGACACTTCTTGCCGCCAGTACCCTGCAGGCTCAGCCGGAACGAGTTTCTTCTGGTAACCCCTTTAACCCAGATCAATTACCTCCCGAACAGGAACTGGGTCGTCCCAGTGCGCCGGTGGATCTCACTGGTACTTGGGTGAGCATCATTACCGAGGACTGGCGTTTCCGCATGGTCACCCCGCAGATTGGTGACTTTGCCAATATCCCGGAGAATGCAGCAGCTCGCGAGTACGCAGAAAATTGGCGCCCCGAAATGGATATCGGTAATGAATGCCGTGCCTATGGCGCGCCAGCCATCATGCATGAACCGGGGCGTATTAAAATCTCATGGGAAGATGACCAGACCCTAAAACTGGAATTTGATGCCGGACGTCAAACCCGTTTCTTGCATTTCAATCCTCGTGTTGCAGCAGGTGAACGCTCACGGCAGGGACATTCACTAGCCCGTTGGGAAAGACCTCGCGGTCTGCAGGTCGCTCCAGTCATCACTAATGTGGTGCCCATCGGGCAGCAGTTTCCTCGCCCTGAAATGGTCAGCAATTCACTACAGGTTTTTACCGATAACCTGACAGCCGGTTATTTGCGTAAAAACGGCATGCCCCACAGTGAAAATGCAGTGGTGCGCGAATATTTTGACACGATTACTATTCCTGATGGGTCTACTTGGCTGATCGT
>JAYQVM010000062.1:0-5358 GCA_038148435.1 Gammaproteobacteria bacterium
TCCAGGCCCTGATCAAAATTAACCCGGTTTTTTAACTGAAGGACGGCCAGTTTATTTTGGGTGTGAGCATTCTGGAAAAATTCTAGTAACTCTGCTTGAGCACCTTTTCTTGCCAGTACTTCTCCAGGCGTTTTTGTGAGACTGGTATCCTCGTCCCCAGCTTCTGCGCAAACAGGGAAACTCGATATTCCTCAAGCATCCAGCGATAGATTTCCAGTTCTGGAGAAACCTGATTAAGACTGACATTGTTATCATATTCACCCAGATAATCCTGATAATAAACCTGTAGCTCCAGACTCCAGTTACGATCACGCTCCATTTGCCTGGGGTACTTGTCTAACCTTTCCTCTATGGCACGCAGATAGCGTTCTAGCTCGAAGAAATACTCAAGTGGTGTATCTAGAATAAACTCTGAATGCAGTAGCTCTTCAAGCTGCATGTTGATATCTTTTTTTAGCTCCCTATTATCTCCTGAACCCAGGTTTTTAATACGTGAATTTATACGATGGAAAATTTGGACAATGACGAGCAGCTCCTTCTCTATGGCCTCTGCCCGGCCAATCAAGTCTTTTCTGCCTGCTTCATACAAATGCTCAAACTCTTCCTGGGTTCTGGGCAGAGAGCGATCCCTTAAAAACGAATGTCGGTAAGCGGCTCGAACAATCTGATCAACAACCTTATCCCGTGAGCCAAAATGACTAAACAGCAAGAGCTCTTTTGGCTGCCTTAAAAGTTGTTTTTGCAGATATTTCAGCTGGGAGTTTGAGCGCAGCATCAGCAACCTGATGACAGCCCAGAGCATCTCCTGTTCAGCTAGCGAGGCATTATCACACAGCGTCAGCGACACACTGTCTTCTTCATCGATTAGTGTCGGATAGACTTTCAAGGTAATATCGCCATGTTGTATCACATGGGATTGCGGCAGCTCACCAAAATCCCACTGTGTAATACCCGAAATATCAAACTCGTCATCTGCATAAGCCTGTAGATGCTGTTTACTCAGATCCGTATATTTATCCTGCAGCTCCTTCAGATCACTGCTAGTGTCCAGCAATACCCCCGCCTCATCCAGCAGTTTGATATGCATGCGCAAATGATTTACCGGAGTGAAGTGATTCCAGTGATCCGGATTAACCCTCACACCTGCTATTCCCGTCAATGCTTTAGCCAGCAGAAATTTCAGATTGCCCTGAGTATGTTGTTTCAGGTTTGGCAACAGACCGTCAACCACATTTGGTACTGGCACAAAATGTTTACGGAGCGCTTTTGGGAGTGCCTTCACCAGGGCAATGCATTTTTCCCTCAAGAGTCCCGGGACTAGCCAGTCGAGATCATCTTCCTGTAATTGTTGCAGCGCGGATATAGGCACTTCTACTGAAACCCCGTCCGTCTCCCTGCCCGGTGAAAATTCATAATCCAGGTTTAGCAACATACTGCCCGTCGCCAGCTGATCAGGGAAATCATTCAGATTAAGCTCAGGGGTATCCTGCTGGGTCAGATCTGCCTCCGTCAGAAAAAGTGTTTGCCGCTCGGCCTTATCGAGTTTTTTGTGCCAGCTTTCCAGGCCGCGCTGGGTACAAACATCAGCAGGAATCCTCTCATAATAAAAGCTGAGCAGGGTCTCATCGTCGACCAGAATATCCCGCCGTCGGGTTTTTTCTTCCAGTTCATTCAAGCTGGCAATCAATTGTTTATTGTGCTCAAAAAAAGGCAGCTGGGTATTAATATCCATAAGCACCAGGCCCTGGCGGATAAACAATTCCCGACTTAGCGTCGGATCAATGGAGCTGAAGGACAACTTTCGTTTCTCCACTAGGGTCAGACCATAGAGCGAAACTTTCTCATAGGCCATCACCTCACCCCTCTTTTTCTCCCAGTGCGGCTCCAGGTACTCTCGAGTTAGCAGGTTCATTGCCAGATTCTCGACCCATTCCGGCTTGATTTTGGCATTCAGCCGGGCATACAGGCGGCTGGTTTCAATCAGTTCAGCTGATAATAGCCATTTTGCATTCTTTTTAAACAAGCTGGAACCTGGGAAAATCTGAAATTTACGATTGCGCGTTCCCAGGTATTCATCACGGTCAAAACGATAAGCAATTTGCAAGATAAGGCCCGCCAGCAGTGCCTGGTGAATCTCATCTTCATTGGCCGGACTTTTGTTCTCCTGCAAGCCCAGTTCACGGCATTGTAGATGCAGCTGACGGTGGATATCACGCCACTCGCGCATGCGCAGATAGGAGAGGAAATACTTCCGGCAGAAATTTCGTAACTGATTCTGGGTCATGTCTTGTCGACGTTTCTCATACGTCTTCCAAAGCCTGATGAAACTAAGAAAATCGGAACGGGGATCCTCAAATTCCTGATGTTTCTGGTCAGCCTGTTGCTGAAACTCCAGCGGTCTTTCCCGGGGATCCTGAATGCTCATGGCGCTGACAATGATCAATACCTCACTCAAACAGGAACGGGTTGAAGCCTCCAACAGCATACGGGCAAAACGCGGGTCAACCGGCATACGTGCCATTAGACGTCCTGCTTTAGTAAGCCTATTTAACTGATCAAGCGCCCCGATTTCCTGCAGAACTTTCTGTCCATCATTGATTGCTTTGGTCTCGGGCTTATCCAAGAACGGAAAATTGGCAATCTCGCCCAGTCCCAGTGCATGCATTTGCAGAATGACCGAGGCAAGATTGGTACGGGTAATCTCGGTATCGGTAAAAGCCGGTCGGCCTTTAAAATCATCCTCACTGTAGAGGCGTATGCAAATACCCGGCGCAACACGTCCGCAACGCCCTGCCCGCTGGTTGGCACTGGCCTGTGAAATGAATTCAATCGGCAGACGCTGGATTTTGCTGCGTACCGAATAGCGACTGAGCCGTGCTGTACCTGGATCAATGACGGCGGTTATACCCGGCACTGTAATTGATGTTTCAGCCACATTGGTGGCCAACACAATACGACGTCCGGTATGAGACTGAAAGACGCGATTCTGTTCCTTATTACTAAGGCGGGCATATAGCGGCAGTATCTCCATCTCTCTCAAGCGGGCTTTGCGAAGTGCCAGTGCCACATCGCGAATTTCGCGCTCGCCGCTGAGAAAAACTAGCACATCGCCTTTTTTATGCTGAACCTGGTGCTCCCTCTGAAATAGTTCCCTCAGGGCAGTGATGATCCGATCTGCAAGATCCGCTTCCTCCCCAACTGCGGCTGGCTGATAGATCACTTCAACCGGATAGGTACGCCCAGAAACTTCTATGACAGGAGCTCGGTCAAAGTGCTCAGAAAACTTTATCAGATCAATGGTTGCAGAGGTAATAAGTAGTTTTAATTCCGGTCGTTGCGGCAAAAGCTGTTTCAGATAGCCCAGCAGGAAATCAATATTAAGACTGCGCTCATGTGCCTCATCGATAATGATGGTATCGTAACGACTGAGTTTTGGATCCTGTTGGATTTCTGCTAGTAGAATGCCGTCTGTCATGAGCTTGATGCAGGTACTGGCACTGCTTTGATCTGAAAAGCGTATCTGGTAACCGACTTCATTACCCAGCGAAACTTGCAGCTCATCGGCAATGCGCTGGCTGACAGTTCTGGCGGCTAAACGCCGAGGCTGTGTATGAGCAATTATGCCCGAGCTGCCTCTCCCTATATCCAGACAGATTTTTGGCAACTGTGTAGTTTTTCCTGAACCAGTTTCACCACCGACTATGACAACCTGATGGCTGCTGATAGCTGCCTTTATCTCATCGACTTTCTGGCTGAGGGGTAGCGATGCAGGGTATTGGATGGGGACTTGAATTGGCATGAGAATTCATCAGCGACAGCAAGGGCAAAGCTTATTCAGACATTCTGTCGTAGGCGTCTATATTTTTTCAAATTCATTAGTTTTCTGACCTTGCAGAAGCGGTAAATGGCAACACCGAGAGCGATGAAAAGGTTTACAAAAATAACCATCATGGCCATGGGTACTAGCGAGCGAATTCCTGCCATAGTTTCAATGGTCACAACATCGAGCACGAAGATAATAATAGCCGGGGCCAGAATGCTCTGATCCGGCAAGACATACCAGGGCGTAAAAATCAGGGCCATCACGGTTCCCTGCATCGCATAGGCCAGATCAAGCCAGAATATCTGTCTGAAAAATTTCCAGAACAGCCAGGACAATGCCAGACCAGCAACCAGATATACCAACCAGGCAAGAATATAATCAATTGTTTCCATTAGGGAATATGTCGCACATTCATCACTGTTTTAGTCTACCCATTTCACTAAATGTTCATCATAACCATCTTCGTGAACATAGTCTTCTGAGATTACCTTTCCTTCCACGCTATTTCCACTATCTTCCATAGCCTGTCGACTACCACTCAGAAGAGGATGCCAGATTGGCAGTTCCTTGCCTTCATACAGCAAGCGATAGGCACAGGTGGATGGCATCCAGGGCAGATCAGCGAGGTTGTTCGGATTTAACACCACACAGCTTGGCACTTTTTCCTTGCGAGATGCATAGACGCAGCAAAGCCCCTTGTTTTCATTAAAATATCGACAGATGATACGGGTATAGACAATATCCCCGCTTTCCTGATCTTCGAGTTTATGCAGACAACATTTTCCGCAACCATCACACAGGGCTTCCCACTCCTGCGTGTTCATGTCATCCAGGGTCTTATGCTTCCAGAATTCACTGTTTAAAAGGGATTCATTCGCCATAAGTGAAAACCGGCGCATTAATATTGGGTGGCAGTTGCAGAAAGTAGCCCTTGCTGTGAATATCATCCAGTACCTGCTGCGTCTTCACTCTGGCTAGTTTGCGTTCGGCTGACAGGGCTAGGGTCATGACTTCGCGCAGTTCTCCGAAACGTTGCAGCAAGGCTTCGGGAACCTGCGAGAGATCACTGCCCTTTTCCACATAAAGGTATAGTTCATCTTCACGTGATCCCTTGTAGATGGTGCAAAGTGTCTCTTTCACTGAAAAAACTCCTGAAAAACCGACAGCAGTATGGGTTTGCGCCAGCCAAGTAATTCATCCGGCAAAGATAAGCTGTTGATATTCACAGCTTCATCCGACTCGTCCTTTTTGGCAAGCCAGGCAAAGAATACTGCCAAGAGTAGACGTTTTCTGCCCAGTATTTCTAGGGGCAGGCCTACACTTTCTGCTTTTTTTCTCACTAGGGTCTGAACTTTTTTAAATAACTTTTTTTGTGCATTGCTCAGTGGACGAGGAAAATCATTCACCAATGACGGTGAAGTTGCGGCCTGCCAGACCAGTGCCAGTATTGCCTGTCCCTCATAATGAATAAAATTGACACTCAGGCTATCGATTGCTGATAGTTCCTGCAGTGTTTGCGGCTGGCATCTAGCAAT
>JAYQVM010000062.1:5368-9696 GCA_038148435.1 Gammaproteobacteria bacterium
ATTTGTCCTGTAAAATCCAGTTTTTAGGTTTATCACGATGCCTGGCGCGTTTTTCCCGCCATTCTGCCAGCAATTTCAGTAGAGCCAGTTGCTTACCATTTAACTGCCAGGCTCCTGAAAATCTCAGATAGGCTTGGGAAAAATTCTGTGCCAGTTCCTCGCGGTAATTAGCCGATAGCCGCTGGCAGTCTTCTTTCACCCAGCCCAGACGCCCCTGCTGCTGCAGTTGCTCTATCTGTGCTAGGCATATAGCAGGTAGGTATTCAACATCCAGTGCGGCATACTGCAGCTGTTGTTTTGTCAGGGGGCGCTGAAGCCAGTCTGAACGTGTCTCTCCCTTGGGCAGAACATGACCGGACTGAGCCGCTACTAGGTTCTGGTAACTCAGACCAAAACCCTGATTTAGAAAGGCATTTGCAATCTGTGTATCAAATAGGGGCGCCGGCAACAAGCCAAAATGGTGCGCAAAGACTCCAAGGTCTTCCGAGCAGGAATGAAAAATCTTGAGCACGCTGGGTGATAGCATCAGCTCGGTAAAGGTCTCCCACTCACTGATTTCCAACGGATCAATCAGATAAATAGCATCACCATCATTGATCTGGATCAGTGCCAACTGCGGGTAGAAAGTATTCACCCGCATAAACTCCGTATCCATACCGAGGAGGGTCTTACTATGCCACTGCTGGCAACAGGACTTGAGCTCTTGATTACTGCTAATCAAGCGGTAGTCTATGGTCGGGACCTCGTTATTCACTACAACGAAACTCTTGTTCTAAAACTTTACGATGGGGGCTAGTTGCCACTAATTGTCTGGCGACCTGCAAAAGAATGACCCAGGGTACCACCGTCGATGTATTCGAGCTCACCTCCCAGCGGAATGCCATGAGCAATCCGACTGACTCTGAGCTGACGGTCTTGCAAGTCGGATGAATTGAGCTGTTCGGCAATGTAATAGGCAGTTGCCTCGCCTTCAACCGTTGGATTGGTGGCCAAAATGACCTCGCTTATATTTGATTCGCTCACCCGTTTTAGCAACTCGGTCATGCCAATTTCGTCTGGTCCAATTCCATCTATCGGGGACAGATGCCCCATCAGAACGAAATAGTTACCCTTGTATGTGCTAGACTGTTCCACAGCGAAAACATCAGCTGGTGTCTCAACTACGCACAGTAGAGCCTGGTCACGTTTGGGATCCATACAAATCTGACAAATAGCTTCCTCAGAGAGGGTCCGGCATTGCTGGCATTGACCAACCCCTTCTATGGCGGCTTCCAGTGCCTTGGCCAATTGCCTGCCACCATCACGATCTTTTTCAAGAAAATGCAGCACCATGCGCTGCGCCGACTTTGGCCCGACACCGGGCAGTCGCTGAAAGGCTTTAATAAGCAGGTCAATTAAGGGACTATAATTCATCACAATGGAAACTTGAAACCCTCGGGTAGATTGAGACCGGCGGCCATACCCGACAATTTATCCTTGTTGCTCTCCGCTACTTTCTTGGTAGCATCATTCATAGCTGCCGCCACCAGATCTTCAACCAACGCCTTGTCTTCTTGCATCAGCGAGACATCAAGATCGACTTTTTTGACCTCATGCTTACCATTGATCGTCACCCGGACCAATCCGGCACCGGATTCACCAACATGCTGCTTATTTGCTAGCTCCTCCTGGGCTTTTTGCATCTGCTCTTGCATTTGCTTCGCCTGCTGTAACAGGCTAGAAAAATCTGCCATCACTTCCTCATCTGCTTAATAATCTTCTGGTGTCAGCGGTTCAATACTGTTCGGGATGATGCTGCCTTCAAACCGTTCCACCAAAATTTTTACATTGTCATCATTTTTAAAGGTTTCTTCAGCCTTTTTCTGTCGCTCTAGCTGCTTTCTTGCACGATAGGCAGCAGGTGTTTCCTGATCAGGGTCTAGTGTTTCCAGCACAATATCCAGTGTGATGTCAGCTCCGAAGTAATTACTCAATGCTAATTCAATTTTTTCTTGCTGCTCTTCACTGAACACAGCCCGCTGGCTACTATCCAATGAGAGTTTCAAGTGTTTGTCTTTCACGGCAGTAAGCAGGCAATGGGCAGCAATACTGCGCGTTATTCCAGATAGTTGCAGGGCATAAAATAGGCTAATCCAGTTATCTGGATTGAGCCCGTCCAGACTGATACTCCCCTTCTCGTCAGATAGTAGAGGCGCCATTTCAATGGTCTCCTCAGGTTTTTCTATCAACTTATCTTCAAGTGGCGCTAGCTCAGGTCGGGGGTTCTCCTGTACTTCAATGGTTTTTAATGGTTTTTTTTTTTCGCCAGGGTGAACACTTGCAGCTGAACTTTCGGTACTTGGCATTTTTTTACCCTGCGACGTATTCGCAGCATCAAGACTGCCTGCCTGCGGGGTAAAAGCCAACATGCGCAAGAGAATCATCTCAATACCAGAACGCTCATCTACGGCCAGGGGCATGTCTTCGCGCCCTTTCAGGGCTATCTGGTAATATAGCTGAACATTCTCGGCAGGTATCGCTTCCGAATGGTCCAGTACCTGCTTTTTATCACCCTCTGAGTTGTCCAACCCATCGGGGACTACTTGGGCAATGGCAATCCGATGCAGGTATGACAGTAGTGCTTCCAGAAGTGAATTAAAATCCGGCGAATGCTCCGCTGCGGCATTGATAACAGAGAGCAATGCCTTAGCATCGTTAGCAACTAGGGCCTCCACTAGTCCATAAATCACGCTATGATTGATGGTGCCCAAAAAGCTGCTGATCTCGCTGTCGGTAATTTTACCATCACAAAAGGAAATCGCCTGATCGAGTAGGGTGAGAGCATCACGGACCGAACCACGTGCCGCCCGACCAATCTGCCAAAGCGCTTCATCTTCAAAGGGTATCTTTTCCTGTTCCAGAATGAACTGCAGGTGCTCCTTGACCAGCTCGGGACTCAGGTTTTTCAGGTTGAATTGCAGGCAGCGCGAAAGCACAGTTATCGGTAGTTTCTGCGGATCAGTCGTGGCCAGTAGAAACTTCACATGCGGTGGCGGCTCTTCCAGGGTTTTGAGTAGAGCATTGAAACTGTGCCCTGAGAGCATATGGACCTCGTCAATCAGGTAAATCTTGTAGCGCCCCCGAGTGGGGGCATATTGCACATTTTCAAGCAACTCGCGGGTATCCTCCACCTTGGTGCGGGAGGCTGCATCCACTTCGATCAGGTCCATAAAGCGACCTTCTTCGATTTCGGTACAGGCAGAACACTGGTTGCAGGGCTCGGAACTGACTCCTTCTTCACAGTTGAGGCAGCGTGCCAGAATGCGAGCGATGGTGGTTTTACCTACACCGCGAGTGCCGGTGAACAAGTAAGCATGATGTAGACGTTCGTTATCGAGAGCATTTACAAGGGTTTTGAGTACATGGCCCTGTCCGGCCATTTCCTTGAATGAGCGGGGACGCCACTTTCTTGCCAGAACCTTATAGGACATGGGTTTTATTATAACTGTTTACTGATGGAGGTACCTCCTGCCAGCCACACCCCGGCACATGCATTGGCTGCTACCGCTGCTCCCTTCCGGGCCTGACGGGGTTTACAACCTGACATTGCGAGGGGACCGACAAGAGATACCATAAACCATGGCAATTTAGGCGTTTACACGCCAAATCTCACATTTATGTAAGATGACGATTATCTGGCACTAGGGCTGGGGAATCAAGCTACTTAAGAAACTGCGGGTTTAGTATCATAAAGGACAGGTACTTAAAGACTAAGCGGGGAAATAGCTGTCATCATCTAGGGAGTAATATGATTTTTTTTATCTGATCACAGTAGAAAATCATTTTCTTTTAGTTATAAAACCATTAAAAATGAAGTAAATTTACAGGTAGACACTTTTTTCACTGTAAAAATACTATCAAGTTTAAATTATTATTTAATGCAACTAGGTTTATAAGAATTTAAATTTTAAAGAAGCTAAAAATAGTAGGGAAAAGCATCAGGCTTATCTTATGAAAAAAAATCTGGAATATATAGAGATATATTCGACTAATTGGCTTTTTTGATACAAAGCCGAATTAATAAAAATTTATATTTATATTATTTCTATATGACTGTAAGTCGTTTCTCAATAAATCCATTAGCTCATGTCCTGATTTATGCTGGCTCTATTCCCTTCATTGCAGGAGCTATACTATCGATAATGCATATTTCGGAAGTGCCTTTTTTGGGGAAAGTTAGCGAAATCATAGCTATTTATGGTCTTATAATTTCTGTTTTTCTTTGTGGTATTCACTGGGGGCAAGAATTATTACTTGGACATTCAAGGCAAAAGTTACTCATCACTAGC
>JAYQVM010000063.1:0-9511 GCA_038148435.1 Gammaproteobacteria bacterium
CTTTTAATGCCATCTTCGAGGCTGGCAGCCAGATCATTATGACCTGTGATAAATACCACAGTGAAATTAACGGACTAGAAGAGCGCCTCAAGTCCCGTTTTGGATGGGGTCTTTCTGTTGCTATAGAGCCCCCGGAACTGGAAACGCGGGCAGCGATTCTCATTAACAAGGCAAACCGGGAAAATGTTTATTTGCCCAATCAGGAAGCTATGTTTATGGCGCAAAAACTTCGCTCCAACGTCCGTGAACTTGAAGGGGCTCTAAAAAAGGTCATTGCCCATGCCCGCTTTACGGGGAGTGAAATCTCGGTACCTCTGATTAAAGAGGCTCTCAAGGACCTGCTGGCAATTCAAAACAAGTTGATCAGCGTTGATAATATCCAGCGCACTGTCGCCGAGTATTACAAGATTAAATTGACCGATATGATATCCAAACGTCGAAACCGGTCCATTGCCCGGCCCCGACAAATCGCAATGTGCTTGTCCAAGGAGCTGACCAATCATAGCCTGCCCGAAATTGGCACCATGTATGGGGATCGGGACCACACCACCGTGTTACATGCATGTCGCACTATTAACGAGCTTAAAAAATCATCCTCGGATATCAATGAGGATTACCAAAACCTGCTGAGATCCTTGTCCAGCTAGAGGCAGCCATAAACCAGAGCAAAGAGAACTAACATGCAATTTGAAATTTCCAGAGAGACACTGATTAAGCCCCTTCAATTGGTGACCGGCGTCGTGGAGCGCAGACAGACATTGCCGGTTTTATCAAATGTTTTGCTTGTGCTGGATGGGGATGAGCTGTCGATGACGGGGACAGACTTGGAGGTTGAGCTGGTCGGCCGGATCAAGGTCGCACCGGGTGCCGATGGTGGAGAGGTCACGGTGCCAGCTCGCAAGCTGATGGATATCTGCAAATCCCTGCCAGATGATGCAGAAATGAAATTCATGCTAGATGACAACAAACTCGTCATTCGTTCCGGTCGAAGCCGTTTTTCCCTGTCAACACTGCCTCCTTCAGATTTTCCAAACGTTGATGGTTCCGCGGAATCGCTGGAATTCAAAATTTCTCAGCAGCGCTTGAAAGACATGCTGGACAGCACAAGTTTTGCCATGGCACAGCAGGATGTTCGTTATTATCTCAATGGCATGCTTTTTGAAGTAAGCCCTAACTACCTCAGAGTGGTAGCCAGTGATGGACATCGCTTGGCAATGGATACCGAAGATATGAATACAAAAGCTCCCAAGGAGCTACAGGTAATCGTACCGCGCAAAGGCATTCTAGAGCTGGCTAGGCTTCTGGCCGAGGGTTCGGATGAGGTCCTGGTTGTCATTGGCGCTAACCATATACGAGCCACCACGTCTAATTTTACTTTTACCTCAAAGCTAGTAGATGGCAAGTTTCCAGACCTAGAGAGGATATTGCCGAAAGGTGGTGATAAAAAATTGCTGGGCGATCGAGATCAATTGCGCCAGTCGCTAACCAGAACAGCGATTCTTTCGAATGAAAAGTTTCGCGGAATTCGCCTAATTTTGAATAAAGATGAAATTAAAATACTGGCTAATAACCCAGAACAGGAAGAGGCAGAAGAGACCGTTGCGGTTGAATATGATGGTAAATCCTTCGAAATAGGGTTCAACGTTAGCTATCTTGTTGATGTCTTATCAGTTTTAGACACCAAGACGGTACAGCTTGTTATGTCTGATCCAAATAGTAGCGCCTTGATTCAGGGCGATGATGGAAGCAGCGCCTTATATGTTGTAATGCCTATGCGTCTCTGAATGGGAAAAAGCTTCATTGCCGAAGTGTTTAGCCAGCAAATGCCATGCCCAAGCTAGCGAAGTTGAATATTTCCGGCCTAAGAAACCTGGAAGTTTGTTCACTTTTGCCTTCTTCAGGTTTTAATCTGATTTATGGTGAAAACGGAAGTGGCAAAACATCGCTACTTGAGGCCATTTACCTGATTGGCAGATCAAAAACCTTTCGAAGTGCATCACGCTCGCCTATTTTGCAAGAGGGAGCCCAAACTTGTGTGTTGCACGCAGAGCTGGAGAGTGGCACAGGCCTTGGCTTTAGTCACAGCAAGAGCGGCGAACAAATTTCACGGATCAATGCCGCGACGATTAAAAACCAGGCAGAGCTGGCCGAAAAGTTGCCCTTGCAACTAATCAATGCAGAGGCCTTCAAAATATTGGAAGGAGGGCCTGCTGCTCGGCGCTCTTATCTGGATTGGGGAGTGTTCCACGTGGAACATCAATTTCTTACAAACTGGCAGAGCATGCAGCGGGCCTTGGCCAATAGGAACGCGCTACTCAAGGCAAAGACGCTCAAGAATCAACAGCTTGCCCCATGGACTCAGGAGTTTTGTCACTATGCTGAATTGGTTGATAGAAGCAGGGAGTCCTATATGCAAAGATTGCAACCCTATCTGCAAGACTCTTTTGAGCATTTGCTTCACGAACAGGGGGTCTCTCTGAGTTATCAGTGTGGCTGGGACAAGGGAAGAAAGCTATATGATGAGTTGAGCGTAAGACAGGAACAGGACAGGCGCTATGGGCACACTGGCCTAGGGCCGCATCGAGCAGATATTAAAATTAGCTCGCGTTCCAAGCCTGCGGCCGACCTGCTCTCTCGTGGGCAGCAAAAACTGCTAGTTATCGCCATGAAGTGCGCTCAGGCTGCCCTGCTCTCAGCCCTCAACAAGGAGCAATGCTTGTTTCTGATTGATGATTTGCCTGCGGAACTGGATAGAGCCAATCGAGCAAAAATCCTTTCCATGCTGCGGCAAAGTGGAGAGCAGATTTTTGTTACAGGCATCGAGGCAGAGACTCTGTTAAATTCACTGGAAAGGCAAGAAGAAGCGCGACTGTTCCACGTGAAACATGGTAAAATAAAAGCGTTGGAGAGCCCAGAGAGCGTGGCCTGAAAAGCCCCGCTAACAAGCACTGTGAGCACAGTGTTTTCCTGAGTTAATAAGGAAGCAACATGGCAGAAAAGAGCAATTACGACTCCTCTAGTATTAAGGTTCTAAAAGGCCTCGATGCTGTTCGCAAGCGCCCGGGTATGTATATCGGTGACACTGATGACGGCACCGGTTTACACCACATGGTTTTTGAGCTGGTGGATAATTCTATTGATGAGGCGCTGGCGGGCCATTGCGACCAGATCACTGTCACCATTCACAGTGACGAAACGGTGAGCGTAACAGATAACGGTCGCGGTATTCCCACCGAAATTCATGAAGAAGGAGTTTCTGCGGCTGAAGTGATCATGACAGTGCTGCATGCCGGGGGCAAATTTGACGATAACAGCTATAAAGTTTCCGGTGGCCTGCACGGTGTAGGCGTTTCCGTGGTGAATGCCCTCTCCTCCTTCTTGAAGCTGACCATTCATCGAGGTGGCAAAATACACGAACAAACTTATCACCATGGCGTGCCTGAAAAGCCCTTACAAGAAGTTGGTGAAACCAAGATCACTGGAACAAGCTGCCATTTCAAACCCTCTGTCGATACCTTTACCAATATCGAATTCCAATACGATATCCTGGCTAAAAAACTTCGCGAGCTGGCCTTTCTGAATGCCGGTGTAGCCATTGAGCTTTACGATGAGCGCACCGATAAAAAAGAGCGTTTTAAATATGATGGAGGCCTTCACGCATTTGTCGCCTATCTCAATCAGAATAAAACAGCTATCAATAAGGTTTTCCATTTTGCAACTGAGTCTGAAGATGGCATCGGCATTGAAGTTGCCATGCAGTGGAATGATGGCTACCAGGAAAATATCTATCCTTATACCAATAATATTCCACAGCGTGATGGCGGCACACATCTGGCTGGTTTTCGTGGCGCACTGACTCGAGTGCTTAAATCCTATATTGACAAGGAAATCGAAAACAAACGAGGCAAAGAGGTTGCCACCTCAGGAGACGATGCGCGTGAAGGTTTGACGGCTATTATTTCGGTTAAAGTGCCTGACCCCAAATTTTCCTCGCAGACAAAGGATAAGCTGGTGTCTTCAGAAGTTAAAACGGCGGTAGAGCATGAAATGGGCAAGTTTTTTGCGGACTTTTTGCTGGAAAACCCCCAGGAAGCCAAAAACATCGTGAATAAGATGATAGATGCAGCACGAGCGCGTGAAGCGGCACGAAAAGCCCGTGAAATGACTCGGCGTAAAGGGGCCTTAGATGTTGCTGGGCTGCCTGGCAAACTCGCAGATTGCCAGGAAAAAGACCCCGCCCTTTCAGAAATATATATCGTGGAGGGTGACTCGGCAGGCGGCTCAGCGAAACAGGGCAGAAACCGAAAAAATCAGGCGATCTTACCACTGAAAGGCAAGATTCTTAATGTTGAAAAAGCACGATTCGACAAAATGCTGAGTTCAGCTGAAATAGGTACGTTAATCAAGGCGCTGGGTTGTGGCATAGGTGGCGAGGAGTTTAGTGCAGATGCCCTGCGCTATCACCGCATTATTATCATGACCGATGCGGATGTCGATGGATCGCACATCCGCACACTCCTACTAACTTTCTTCTTTCGCCAAATGCGAGAACTAATAGAGCGAGGCCACATTTATATAGCGCAGCCCCCCCTGTATAAAATCCGCAAAGGCAAGCAGGAACAGTATCTCAAGGATGATGAAGAGCTAGCTCAATATCAGGTCCAGAATTCGCTGGATGGTGCAAGCTTGCATGTGAGCAAGGATGCTCCTGGCATTAGTGGTGAGCCACTTGAAGACTTGGTAGGTCGTTATCGTAAGGTCCAGAAAATCATCAAAAGGCATGCCCAGCATTACCCGATGGATGTATTGCAGGCTCTGATTACTCTAAAACCACTACAGGTTTCTCAGATGACCGATGAAGCAACTGTGCAAGGCTGGGTTGACTCCCTGCAAGGCGTTGTCGCCAAAGCCAATCTCAGCGGGTCGCTCTATGTCTTTTCTTGCAAATATGATCAAGAAGAGAGGCTCTATGAACCGCTGATCACCTCAACAATTCACGGAGTGAAACGTAAGGTTTCGCTGACCCCAGAATTCTTTAACTCATTAGATTATAAGGAAATTTATCAAATGGGTGAAGCACTGGACGGCCTGATTGAAGAAGGTGCATACGTCCAGCGAGCCGACAAAAAGCAAAAAGTTGGATCTTTCAGGGAGGCCTTAGACTGGTTGATGGCAGACGGTATGAAAGGCCACTATTTACAACGCTATAAAGGGCTTGGTGAAATGAATCCGGAGCAGTTGTGGGAAACCACGATGGACCCGACCTTCCGCCGTATGTCTAGAGTGACGGTAAAAGACGCCATGGCGAGTGATCAGCTATTTTCGACATTGATGGGTGACCAGGTAGAACCGCGGCGGGAGTTTATTGAAATGAACGCCCTGACTGTTACCAACCTCGATGTTTAGTTTCTGGAAAAAAATATGCGAGGCATATGCTAAACCGTACGCGTCTAAAGCGCCTGTTTAATCCAATGTTCGGCTGTTCGTGTCAGCTCTCTTGCATTTTTTCCCTGGGTCTCTATGGCAGGGCCGATTACGACATCTATGGTACCTGGACGCTTTAGAAATTTTCCGCTGGGCCAGAAAAGTCCTGCATTATGAGCAACAGGCAATAATTTAACTCCTGCTTCTATCGAAAGTGTTGCTCCCCCGCTCTGGTAAGTCCGATCCTCACCATACGGGACACGTGTTCCTTCAGGAAAAATAAGAACTGAAATCCCCTTGTTGAGTCGTTCCTTTCCATGTTCTATGACCGCACGACGCGACTTGAACTTCTGTTTACGGTCGATTGCTATGGGTTTGAGTAGAGAAAGCGCCCAGCCAAAAAATGGAAGTCTAAGAAGCTCTTTTTTCAGTATGGCTGAAACCGGTGAAAAATAGTAATAAAGGAAAATCGTTTCCCAGGGACTTTGGTGATTGCTGATGATGACAACAGGTAGTGGGGGTATATTATCTTTACCAGTGACCCTGACCTTAATACTACAACTTAACTTTAGCCAGAAAATAATAAAATGATTCCAGCAAGGAAAGAAGCGATAACGGTTTTGTATGGATAAAAAAGGGCCAATCAGCAAACATAAACAGGAAGATACCAGTAGAGAAATAAAAAAACCAAAATAAAAAAATAGGGACCGAAGAAAGACTAGCATATTAATCCAGAATATAAGTGACGGCGGAGCTCAAGTCATCACAAATTTTTACCTGTTCTTTCAGAGAGTCTGACAAAGTAGCTGAAGTTACATTGCCCTTACCGGTGCGTACGAGTATGGGCAGGCAGGACATGGATAAAGCAGCCTCAATGTCTTTAAGAGTATCTCCAACAAAATAGACATTTTTAAGTGATAGCAAAAATTCATTTTCAATCTGTTGGAGCATGCCCGGCCGTGGCTTGCGACAGGAGCAGTTGTCGGCAGGCAAATGGGGACAATAAAAAATGGCATCAATGTGGCCGCCAGCATCCTCAACCAAGCTCTGCATGTAATTATGCATAATTGCAAGATCAAATTCTGTAAACAATCCGCGTGCTAAACCTGACTGATTGCTGACGATAATGATTGAATAACCAGCCTGGGAAAGACGAGCTATCGCTTCGATACTACCGGGGATTGGCAGCCACTCCTCAACGGATTTGATGTAGTCATCTGAGTCAATATTGATGACGCCATCCCGATCGAGTATTACCAGTTTATTTGGCATGACTATGATGCTTGTAAATAGGAGATGTCGGCAATTTGTAAAAACAGTTGGCGAACCGATGAAAGAAGAGAATGGCGATTTTGTCGAATCGAAAGGTCATCAACATTAACCATGACAGTATCAAAAAAGTGTTCTAGTGGTTCCTGTAAAGTGGCCATATACTCAAGCGCATGTTGATACTGCCGGCCCTCGATAAGAGGAGCGGTCTGTTGGAGTACCTGATTAAGTGAGTGATATAAAGCCAGTTCAGCTTCTTCTGTTAGAAGCGTCTGATCAACATCGAAAGCAGGCGGTTTTTTAAGTTTTGTAAGTATATTGGCAACACGTTTATTGGCTTTTGCCAGAGACTGTGCCTGCGGTAGTTTGGCAAAATGACTGACAGCTTTCACACGATGTTCAAAAAGTAAGGGAAGATTGGGTCTAACAGCATCAACGGCCTGAAAGGATCGTGTATCAACACCCTGTTCAGAGAAATAGGCACGTAATCGTTCAAATATAAAATCCATGACGGCCTTTTCCAGGCCAGCTTGTTCTGGAAGCTGAGAGAAAGAGGATGCGGCCTGTTGAATGCAGCTAAGCAGATCAAGAGGAAGTTGTTTTTCCAAAAGAATACGTAGAATTCCAAGAGCAGCTCTACGCAGGGCAAAGGGATCCTTGGAACCTGAAGGCGGTTGACCAATCCCAAAAAGGCCAGTGATAGTATCGATGCGATCTGCCAGAGCCAGGATGATGCCGGTCATCGAGTCGGGTAAGCTATCACCGGAAAAGCGAGGTAGGTAATGTTCCTGAATGGCTTGCGCGACTTCTGGGTCTTCATTGTCATGCTGAGCATAATAGTTACCCATAATGCCTTGCAGTTCAGCAAATTCACCCACCATATTGGAAAGCAGGTCACACTTGCAAAGCTGTGCAGCACGCTGACAATGAGACGGGTCTGCATCGAGTTCAGCAGCCAGAAAAACTGCTAGTTTCTCAACACGGCTCACCTTGTCATACACTGAACCCAGATCCTTCTGGAAAATTACACGCTTTAAGGTATCAAGATGAGAGGCGAGCCCCTGTTGCAGATCCTGCTGGAAAAAGAAGGCGGCATCAGCAAGCCTTGGACCAATGACTTTTTCATTACCTTTGATGACTTGGGAGGGATCTGCACTTTCAATATTGCTTACCGTGATAAAATGAGGCAGCAGTTGGCCTTGGCTATCTAGCAAGTGAAAACATTTTTGATGTTTTTTTAGCGAAGAGATCACGGCCTCTTTGGGGACCTTCAGATATGCCGGGTCAAAATTTCCCAATAGAATGACGGGCCACTCGACCAACGCAGCAACCTCATCCAAGAGATTATCATCAAGCTCAACCTGGGCATTCTTGGCGGCGGCCTGTTTAAGGACCATGGCTTTAATGTTTTCTTTGCGTAATGAGAAGGACGCTTCAACTTGGCCCTTTTCTCGCAATAGGGAAGGGTAATCATCTGCAGATTGTAAAGAGATTGCCTGCGGGTGATGAAAGCGATGACCATGAGTCTGGTTTGATGCATCAAGCTCAAACAGGCGGGCAGGAATTACTTCATCGCCAAACAGTAGGACAAGCCAGTGAACAGGTCTGACAAATTCTTCTCGAGACGAACCCCAACGCATTCTTTTGGGAATAGGTAATGCGGCAAGCGATTGTTGAAGCAGCTCAGGTATTAGCTTAATCGATGCAGCGCCAGCTTGAGTGGACGCATAAAAGAGCTTTTCAAGCTTGCCGTCACTTTTATGTTGCAAGTCGCCAACGTCTGCTCCACAGGAAGCAGCGAAACCCAATGCCGCTTTGGTGGGATTTCCCTGTGCATCAAAGGCGGCCTGTAAAGCGGGGCCGAAACGTTCAATGCTGATATCGTCCTGGGACTGGGCAAGAGCATAAACTTTTAAGGCAAGGCGTCTTGGGCTCGCGAATGCTTCTGTTTTTTCATAAGTCAGGTTGGCCGAGTGTAACAAGCTTTCAAATTCTTTCTTAAAGGCAAGAGATAGGCTTGATAAGGCTTTTGGTGGCAGTTCCTCTGTGCCGACTTCTATTAAAAGGTCGCGTGCTGACATGCTAGGCCCCCTCCACGTCTTCAAACTTTTGCAGGCACTCCTTGCGCAAAGCCTCACTGGCCAGTGGGAACTTTAATCTGGCACGAGACTTGTAATATGCCTGAGCCACTTCACGGGCCAGTGTTCTGACACGCAGTATGTAGCGCTGGCGTTCTGTGACTGAAATGGCGGAACGGGCATCCAGCAAATTAAAAAAATGTGAGGCTTTAAGTACCATTTCGTAGGCTGGTAATACCAGCTCCTGCTTGATCAGGTGCTGACACTGTTTTTCACAGTCATCAAAATTGCTAAACAGAATGTCAGTATTGGCCTCCTCAAAATTAAAAGCGGACATCTCAAGCTCGTTTTGATGAAATACATCACCATAGGTCACCGGGCCATTGGGGGTATTTGCCCACAACACATCGTAGATAGAATCTTTTTCTTGCAAGTACATGGCCAGTCGCTCAAGGCCATAGGTAATTTCGCCGCTCACCGGATAACACTCTAGCCCGCCAACCTGCTGGAAATAAGTAAACTGGGTAATTTCCATGCCATTAAGCCAGACTTCCCAGCCTAAGCCCCAGGCGCCGAGCGTTGGTGATTCCCAATTATCTTCTACAAATCGGATATCGTGAATTTTAGCGTCAATTCCAATACTTTTTAGCGAGTTTAGATACAATTCCTGAATGTTCAGAGGAGAAGGCTTCATAATTACCTGGAACTGGTAGTAATGCTGTAGGCGCATTGGGTTTTCG
>JAYQVM010000064.1:0-9497 GCA_038148435.1 Gammaproteobacteria bacterium
GTCAAACAACAAGCTGAATCTGCAGGCTACCCTTGGTATTCTCAAAACACGCTATGAAAATTTCATCAACTCCGCTGGCGATAATCTGAGCGGGCGTGAGCAGGCACATGCCCCTTCCTATCAGTTTTCACTGGGGGGCACTTATTCGCTGAGCGCGAACCTGGATTTTAATATCAGCGTTCAGGGCAAAGACCGTTTCTACTTTTCAGACAGCCATAATATCCAATCCGGCAGCTATGCACTCTGGCACGCCAGTATTGATTGGCAACTTGATCAGTGGCGTGTGGGCCTGTGGGGTAGAAATCTGGGCGACAAGGATTACCACGTGCGCGGTTTCTATTTTGGCAATGATCCTCGTGATGGCTACACCCCCAAAGGCTATACACAACTCGGCGAGCCACGCCGCATAGGCCTTACCCTGTCAGCTGATTTTTAACAATTTCCTGCCTGCGATACAGCCACTTTTTTCACAGGTGGCGGTTTTTGAAATAATGCTATCTGCCTCACAAATCTTACGTATTTCTTAAGTTTTCCTTAAGTTTTCACCCCTAAGCTTTGCCCTGTCAAATCAGAATTGGGTAGAGCCATGACAACAAGCATCATCACGACAGCCAGTACGGTATTCACACCACGCGACAAGCGAAGAAATTCGCTGATGAATAAACTGCTGTCTCCCCTGCCTGAATACAGGCTCTGTCTGCCGGATTCTCCCGACAGAGGGGAAGTCGAGGCATTCACACGAAAGCGCTTTCAGGACACCTACGCGGCTACCATCAAGGAGTTTTACCCCGTGATTCTGGCGATGCGCTGCTTTGACAATCTTTCAGGCACAAGCGGCATGCGGATTGCCGGCCAGGAAGCCCTTTTTCTGGAGCACTATCTGGACAGGCCAGTGGAACACCTGCTGTCGGAAAAACTGCAGACGACGGTGAAGCGCCAGTCTATCGCCGAGATTGGCAATCTGGTCAGCACGCAGCGTGGTGCCAGCCATTTACTTTTCTTGCTGTTCACCTCCCTGCTACATCAGGCGGGCCAGGAATGGATCTGCTTCACGGCAACCCAGGCACTACGCAATAACCTCAGTAAGCTGGGTTTTGAATTCATCTATCTGGGAGAAGCAGAGCCTGACAAGCTGGATGCACAGTCGATCAAGGATTGGGGCAGCTACTATGCCAACAAACCCCAGGTACTGGCGGGCAAACTGCAGGATGCCATGGCTGTCATCCAATCGCGCCCGCTTTTCAGACGGGTGTATCGCCTGTATCGGCACCGAATCAATTACCTGGCCAGAGAGTTTCAGGCAACACCTCATGCTTGATCTGATCAACACTCTGTCGAGATCTCCTGCCGGCAAAATCCTGCTGCAGGATAAGACGCGTCAACTTGATGGTCCTGGGCTGCCCCGGGCTCTCGAACGTTTTAGCAGAACGCTTACTAAACTCAAGATTAAAAGACTGGCACTTTATGCTGATAATTCCATTGACTGGGTCGTGGCTGATCTTGCCTGCCAGAAACTGGATATCTGTGTCTTGCCACTGCCTGCCTATTTCACGGCCGCTCAATTAACACATGCCATCCGCAGCAGCGGTATCCAGTATATTCTTACTGATCAGGCAAGCTCATTAAGTGCCCTGCTGCCTGAACTCAAATTACAACAAGTCTATGAATATTCCGACCATCTGTGTTTTCTGGGGACTGAAGTCATTGAAACCGCAGTGGAATTACCCAGGGAAACCCAGAAAATAACCTTCACCTCAGGCTCGACGGGCCAGCCCAAAGGTGTCTGTCTAAGTCAAGCGCAGCAAATCAGCCAGGCCTCGGCACTGATGGCAAGCACAGGTATTCGTGAACCTGTTCATCTGTGTGCCTTACCTCTATCCACCTTGCTGGAAAACATTGCCGGGATTTATGCCCCTTTACTTGCCGGTGGTCTCGTGCATTTGCCTTCACTGAATGAGCTGGGCTACCAGGGTAGCCGCCTGAGTGAGCCTCAGGCTTTTCTGAATTGCCTGTCAACTATCAAGCCGGACACCCTGATACTCATTCCGCAATTGCTCAGCTTTCTGGTGCAGGCTGCCAGGCAGGGCTGGCCAGTCCCTTCTTTTAAATTTGTAGCCGTCGGCGGCAGCAAAGTTTCTGCTGAACTGATCAGTCAGGCTCGCCAACTTGGCATACCCGCTTATGAAGGTTATGGCCTCTCAGAGTGTGCTTCTGTGGTCAGTTTGAACACGCCGCTAAAAGACCGAAGCGGTACCTGCGGGCAGGTGCTGAATTCACAACAGGTCACGATTGAAAATGGCGAAGTTCTCATTAGCGGCAATACCATGCTTGGCTATATCGGCGACTCTGAAAACTGGTACCCCTCCTTGATTCATTCAGGTGATCTGGGCCATCTGGATAATCAGGGCTACCTGCATATTGATGGGCGTTGCAAAAACATCCTTATTTCTTCTTATGGCAGGAACATTTCCCCGGAATGGGTAGAGAGTGAGCTACTGGCTTCCCCCTTGCTCAGTGAGGCTGTGGTATTTGGAGACTCTCAGCCCTACTGCGTTGCTCTTGTTTACCCAAGCACTCAGGCTGTCAGCGATGAGCAACTTAGTCAGGTAGTTCATGAGGCCAACAAAAAATTGCCGGATTATGCCCGAATCAGGGCCTGGCACCGATTAAGCGAGCCGCTGACCAGTTTGCCCGGCTTGATGACCAGTAACGGCAGACCCCGCAGGGAGCAGATCCAGGAACATTTTTCAGTCGCCATCAAGCAGCTGTTCGAGAAAGATCTGCATGCCTGTTCTTTAACGCAACCCAAGGATAACGCTGCATGAGTTTTTACCAGAAACTGATTGAAGAAAGCGCCACTCAACAGCAGTATTTGTTGAGCGCTCCTGTTATACAACGCTGTTTTCAGGCAGATATCGGCCTGGATGATTATCTGGGTTTTCTCCTGCAGGCCTTTCACCATGTCAAACATACCGTACCGCTACTGATGAATGTCGGCGCCCGTTTGAGCGAGGACAAGGAATGGCTGCGTATTGCTGTTGCTGAATACATCGAAGAGGAAATGGGGCATCAGGAGTGGATTCTGAATGATATTGCCGCCTGTGGCTATGACAAGGAAACTGCCCGGCAGCTGCCACCCTCAAACCAGACAGAGCTGATGGTTGCCTATGCCTATGACATGGTGAATCGCATCAATCCTCTGGGTTTTTTCGGCATGGTTCATGTACTGGAAGGCACCAGTATCAATCTGGCTGACAAGGCCGCCGACATTATTCGGGAAACACTGGGGCTGCCCCGACAGGCTTTTACCTACCTGTATTCGCATGGCTCACTGGACCAGGAACACGTCCGTTTCTTCGAAGGTCTGATGGACCGCATCACGGATCCGAATGAACAGAATCTGATTATCCACAGCGCTAACATGTTTTACCGTTTATACGGCGATATTTTTCATCATCTTGGTGCCGATCATGGTATCCCTGCCCTACTGCAGGAGAAACACTATGCAGCTCACTAATAAGCGCATTCTGGTAACAGGCGCTTCAGGTGGTATTGGCAAGGCGCTGTGCCGTTCACTGGAGCAGCACAATGCCAAGCTTATTTTGGCCTGCCACAAAGAGCAGATGCTCAACGAACTCAAACAGTCACTGGGCTATACGCATCAATACGAGTTGGCCGATATCAGTCAGGCACAGGGACGGGATCTGATTGTTGAAGCCTGTGAGCAGGCCGGTGGTATTGACGGCCTTATCAACCTTGCAGGCATCATGGACTTCAATTTATTTGAATCCCAGTCAGCGGAACTGATCAGCAAAACCCTGGAAATCAATACACTGGCACCCATGTTGCTGTGTCATAGCCTGCTACCCCAGCTAAAAAGCAAAACAGAGGCCTTTGTACTCAATGTCGGCTCCATTTTTGGCAGTATCGGCCATCCTGGTTTTACCGTTTATTGTGCCAGTAAGGCTGCCATAAAGGGTTTCAGTGAAGCTCTGGCCAGGGAGCTCGCTGACACATCCGTGTACGTTGCCTATATTGCACCTCGCGCAACCAATACTCAGCTTAATAACAGCAGGGTGAATGAACTGAACAAGGCTCTGGGCAATAAAACGGATTCACCTGAATATGTCGCAGCTCAAATTATCCACTTGTTGGAGAAAGGGCATTCACTGCGCTACCTGGGTTGGCCCGAAAAACTGTTTGTCAGACTCAATGCCATATTTCCATCCCTTGTGCACAAAGCGCTGGTTGGAAAATTAAAAATCATCAAGCAATTTGCCAATTCCTAGGGAGGCACCATGACTGATAAATTACGATTGTTACTCTTAACCCTATGTTTACCTGCCACCCAAGTCTTTGCCGATCTGGGCAGTGATATTGCACACTTGCAGGAGCGCTGGGCCGAAGTAAATTACCAGCTGGAAAGCAATCTGCAAGAAGATGCTTTCGAGCAGTTAAGTATTGAAGCCATGGCAGTAACCGGTCAATACCCGGATTCGGCAGCAGCCTGGATCTGGAGTGGCATCATCAAGTCGACCTATGCTGGCGCCAAGGGCGGACTTGGAGCACTTTCTCTAGCCAAAGACGCCAAAGCGGATCTTGAAAAAGCCATGCAGATTGACCCCCAGGCACTGGATGGTTCTGCCTATACCAGCCTTGGCACGCTTTATTACAGCGTCCCCGGATGGCCAATTGGTTTTGGTGATGATGATTATGCCGAGGAACTTTTACTGATGGCACTTGATCTAAACCCCAACGGTATCGATCCCAACTATTTTTATGCTAGCTTTCTTGCTGACGAAAGACGTTATGATGAGGCACGGCAATATTTGATGAGAGCACAGCAGGCTCCTGCTCGACCCAATCGAGCACTGGCTGATGCTGGCAGACAGCAGGAGATTACCGAACTATTGCTGGAAATTGCCGATGAATAACAACGATGCAGATATTACTGGTAGAAGATGATCACCCCCTGGCTCAAGGTCTCCAAAAAGCCCTACGGCATCATGGCTATGCCGTTAACCATGTCGCTAATGGGCAACAGGCTCTGCATGTTATAAGGACTGAACGCCCCGACATCCTGATACTGGACATTGGCTTACCGGATATCAGTGGCCTGAGTATTCTCAAACAGCTACGCGACAAGGAAGACATGCTGCCCGTTTTACTGCTGACAGCAAGGGACTCAATCGATGACAAGGTTGTCGGACTGGACAGTGGCGCTGATGATTACCTTCCCAAACCCTTCGATATGACTGAACTTCTGGCACGGCTTAGAGTGCTGGAAAGGCGTCTGGCTAGTATCAAGAGCACAGCGATTTCAATTGGTGATGTCTGTCTCGACACCATCCAGCAATCTGTTAGCTATCAGGGAAATGCGGTGGATCTGCCCCGCCGAGAATACATGCTATTGAAAAATCTCATGGAAAATGCTGGTCGTGTACAAACCCGGGACACATTGGAAACCCGACTCTATAACTGGGGCGAGGAAGTCAGCAGTAATGCACTTGAGGTACATATCCACCATTTAAGAAAGAAACTCGGGGATGATTTCATAAAAACCATCCGTGGTGTTGGCTATAAAATAAACACAGAGACAGGCTAGTGGGCTCCATCCGTTTTTTTTTAATTACCGGTGTACTGGCAATTCTCACCCTGTTTAATTTCCTTGCAGCTTTACGTGGCTATCAATCCAGTATGGCCGAAGCTGAAATTCTCTTCGACAACGAATTACTGGATCTGTCTAGACTGGTTGCGAACCTGGATTTTACTCAGCTCCCTGAAGGTTTCCGTCTCGGTAATAACCTTGCCTTTCAGGTCTGGCAAAATGGTCAACTGCTGGGATCAACAGATCATGCTCCTGAAACAGCCATGGTCGGCTTCAATCAGGGCTTCGATTATGCCAATTTTGATGGCTTTCGCTGGCGGACCTATGTCCGCTTTCAGGAACAGGCAGATCAATGGGTCATGGTTGCAGAGCGTACTGATTTGCGTTTTATTCTGGCTGAAAATGTTGTTCTCGAATCCATTATGCCGATCCTGCTGGGTATTCCCTTAATCGGCCTGCTGATCTGGTTCATTGTCAGTCAGGGCTTACGCCCCCTCGAACTGCTATCCACGGAACTGCGTAACAAACATATCAATGACCTAACCCCGATCGATTCACAAACTTCAAAGAAAGAATTGCATCAGGTAATCCACTCCTTGAATGCTCTTTTCCACCGACTGGAACTGTCGCTGGAACGTGAAAAACGCTTCTCGGCAGATGCCGCTCATGAATTACGCACGCCAATTAGTGCACTGAAAATCCAGCTGCACAACTTGCAGCAGGAAATCGACAGTGAAGCAGAATCATTCCAGGAGTTACAGGCTGGCGTAGATAGAATGCAGTATCTGATTGAGCAGTTATTGTCCTTGTACCGGATGACACCGGATCAGTTTACCGCAAACAGTGAAACAATCGACCTCTTTGCCTTGACCAAGGAGCTGATTGCCCGGGAGTATTCGCTGTTTGAAGATAAGCAGCAACAGGTACAGGTGGATGGGACACAATCCTTTATTGTTGGGGAAAAATTTGCCCTGGAGACCCTGATTAGCAACCTGCTGTCCAATGCCAGCAAATATACCCCGGAACAGGGGAATATCCGGGTTTCTGTCAGTCCCCAGAATAATGAAATCTGTCTTATCGTGGAAGATGATGGCATTGGAATTCCAGAGGCTGAGCGAGAAAGGATTTTTGAGCGGTTTTATCGTTCAACCATGGAAAGCAGTGCGCAGGTACCAGGCTGTGGGCTGGGATTGACCATCGTCAAGCATGTGGTTGATCTGCATCAGGCAACATTGAGCCTGGATGCATCGGGTTTTAGCAGCGGAAGTCGATTCACGGTATGCTTCAAAAAAAGATGAAATCAGCACGACTAACAACCTCTCCATTGCAGCGCACCATACTACTGTTGTTGGCGATAAGCGTTAGCATGAAGCTATGGGCTGCTGACCAGGAAATTGAAATCGTCATTCGCGATCACTTGTTTTTTCCCTCCATGATTGAAGTTCCGGCCAATCAGAAAATCAGGTTACTGATTATCAATGAAGACCCAACACCTGAAGAATTTGAAAGCTACGAACTGAATCGGGAAAAAGTGATTCCGGGCAACACACGCACCGTCATCTTTATCGGCCCATTGGCGCCGGGAGAGTATCCCTTTTTTGGGGAATTTTACCCGCGTACTGCTCAGGGAAGGGTCATAGCCAGGTAAACCATGTTTCTTGTTACTGTTATTCTCGTTCTGCAGGAAATCCTCGAGGCCGCACTGATTATCAGCGTGTTGCTGTCACTGACCGCTTATTTTCGTCGTTACTGGGGCGAAGACTTTACTCTGGGTCATGGCTGGATTGCACCATCGCTTGTACTGGGCAGTATTGGCGCATGGATCTATGCTGCCTATACCCCGGTGGTCACACTCTGGTTCGATTATGTCGGACTGGAAATTGTCAATGCCCTGATACAGATATTGATTATTATTTTTCTGCTGTGCCTGTGCTACGGCTTTAATCTCAAACGCTTGCGAGACCTCGCCTGGTTCAATCTTTTTGTCGGCTCTTGTATTGCAATGGTCGTGGCGCTTGGCATCATTCGCGAAGTGTCGGAAATCATTATTTACTGCCAGGGCATACTGTCCCAGCCAAACAATTATTCCCCCGTGCTGCTGGGTAGCTTTATCGCGCTGGGAATCGGCGCCAGCAGTGGCATAATTCTCTATTACCTCCTGACAAACTCTCCTGGCGCCTGGGGCCTGAGACTGAGCATGTTATTGCTGGCCTTGTATGCCGGCAACATGGCCTCACAGGCCAGCCTCCTGCTGATACAGGCTGACTGGTTACCTTATACACCCGAATTGTGGGACAGCTCTTTTCTGATACCTGAATTCACCGTTACCGGACAACTGCTTTACGCTCTGATTGGTTACGAAGCTAACCCTTCAGTTCTTCAGGCTGGCCTCTACAGCTTTGCCCTATTAATCATTCTCGGCAGTCCACTGTTCCGGATGTGCTGGCAACATAAAACTACACCTATCAGCCTAAAATGAATGTATAAAACCAAACCGTTTGTAATTTCCTGTCTGACAGTGGCCCTGCAAGTAACAGCAAGCAGTCAGGCGCTGGCTGATGGCGCCGTGGTCGATAAGGTCTACCACCCTTATGTAGATGCACTCGAGATGGAACTGGAATACCGCAGCATAACCCAGGACAGACAGGCACGCTGGAACATCCCGGCACAGTTCCATAAATTATCACTGGGACGTTCTTTTTCAGACAACTGGTTTGGCGAGTTTTATCTGGTTGGCGAAAAATCCCGCGACGGCAGTTTTGCTATCGAAGCCTATGAAGTCGAAGTCAAATGGCAGTTAAGCGAACAAGGTGAGTATTTTGCCGACTGGGGTCTTTTATTCGAATATGAAAATGAAACTGACAAGGATATTCAAGAACTCACGCTGGGGGTGCTGGTTGAAAGGGAACGGGGTCTCTGGAGTGACACCGCTAACCTGAAACTGATCGAGGAATGGGGTGATGATATTTACGATGAACTTGAAAGTACTTTTGCCTGGCAATCGCGCTATCGATATTCACAGTTTCTCGAACCTGGTATAGAGTTTTATGCA
Organism: Gammaproteobacteria bacterium; assembly: GCA_038148435.1. GTDB lineage: Bacteria > Pseudomonadota > Gammaproteobacteria > Pseudomonadales > Pseudohongiellaceae > UBA5109. The sequence goes on from JAYQVM010000064.1 coordinate 8,661, forward strand.
GGCCAGACGGCAGTGGGATTGGGGCCTGTTATACAGGGCGGACTGGCTCTAGGCATTCGAAAGAACCTGCACTGGGAAGCGGGGCTGATTCTCGGTTTGGATGAGAAAAGCCCCGACCAGAGTTTTCGCTTTATGCTGGAGTATGAATTCTAGCTTAGCTGTGGCGTCGTAATTCAGAGCACTCTGCTAATTGCATCTACCAGATAGTCAATGTTGTCCTTGTTGATCCCCGCCACATTGATTCGACTGGAGTTCACCAGGTACACAGAATAGTCATTGATCAACTTCTGTACCTGCTCGACACTCAGCCCCAGAAACGAAAACATGCCTTTTTCACGCTCAATGAAGGAAAAATCAGCATCCACACCGGCTTCCTTGAGTTTGCTGACCAGCTCTCGGCGCAAACCATTGATCCGGTCGCGCATATCCGTCAATTCCGTCAACCACTCGGTCTTAAGCTGCGCATCACTGAGAACAATTTCCACCAGAGCAGCGCCATGCGAAGGCGGCATTGAATAAATCTGTCGCGCCGTTGACAGAATCTGTGACTGAGAGGCGCTTACCTGCTCAGCAGTTTCACCCACCAGAGTGACCGCACCCGTACGCTCACGATACAAACCAAAGTTTTTAGAGCAGGAGGAGGCAATCAGTAATTCAGGCAAACGTTCCACCAAGAGGCGCAGTCCAGCAACATCTTCTTCGAGACCGTCACCGAGGCCCTGATAGGCCAGGTCGATGAAAGGCGTAAAACCTTGTTTTTCAGCTGCTTCTGCCACTGCTTGCCATTGTTCCTGACTAAGGTCTCCTCCACAGGGGTTGTGACAACAGCCGTGCAGC
>JAYQVM010000065.1:0-9492 GCA_038148435.1 Gammaproteobacteria bacterium
GCACTGAATTGCGCAAGCACTTATTTCGTTAATTTTTATAAAGAGGCGGCAGGGAGAACTTCCTTGCCGCTTTTTTTTCTGAATTTTGCGAGCGTAGTTTTTTCAGAGATTTAATTTCTGCAGCTAGTACAGCAGCATCAAATTTAGCTATTTCCATATTGGCGCCATACATAGCATTCTCCAGCTCAAGCAGCTGCTCTTTAAGTGTTCCATCATCGATGTGCTGCCTAAGTTGTTCAAGCGAAAGTATTGACATATTGTTGAAATATACTTGCCCCCAATTTAGCAAGGCCTGTCTGATGTTGCTTAAACTGTTTTCTTTACATGCAAAGAGAAGTGCCCTTAGGGCGTTGTCGATGTTGCTACTTTTTTTCTCTGACTGTTGTGCTTGTGGTTTTGATTTAACAACTGTTTCCAAACTGAAACTGGCAGCCACATTGGAGGTATAATGTTTAAGTGTCAGTCGTGTGCGATACCACATCCCTGAACTGAACAACCAGGCAAGAGCGAAAATTGCCGTTGCATAATACCAGATATAGGAGCTTATTCCTGATGCTGCACTGCCTGCTGTGAGGCTGGTATTTACCAATGGTGGCCTGCTATCGAGCTGGGGACCACTTTGGAGCTCAAGCTGGCCGCTGCTATTAATGACATTAAATTCATAGGCTGGCAGTCTTGCAAACTCCAGCGTATCTGTCTCAGTATTCCACCACGGTACTTCGATACTAGGCAGAGTAAAATCGCCGGTGCGTGAAGAGACAATGGCTGTGCCCTGACTGCGTACGCCTGTGACCCCATTTTGAGTGGCTAAGTCTTCCCGATTAGCCTGGTCTGGATAGTATTTAAGGTTGTCAGATCCCGGGTATTCCAGGGCTGGCAAGAGTGAGCTGCTGATGCCATCTGCACGAATGGTCAGGTTACGAGTGACTGCCTCACCAACTTCAATACCGAGTAACTGGCGACTCCAGCTTTCGGTCAGACTGAGGTTGCTGCTGGGTAACCAGGTTGCATCTGTTGGGTAGCTTTCTGGCTTGCTTTTAACATTAATTTGATGCCCCTCACTGATAAGGTTGATGGGGCGACCACCGGTAGTCTGCGTTGAAAAAATACTGCCGGTTCTGCGCCGTCCAACCGTGGCATTGAAGGCGATCGGATCAATAGTTAGGCTGCCACTACTCTGCGGAAACATGACATATTTACGCTCGATCACGTTATAGCGTAGGCCATTAAAAACTTCCTGGTAGCTGGTTTCGTTATTGCCAAGCTGCTGTATCACTGCGTTGTCGGCTTGAGGTGCGCTCAGTTGTGCGCCTTGGTCAAAAGGCGTGGCAAAATAGATACGAACCGTGTAGATGAGTTCTTCCTGTACATAGATTTCATCTTTGTTGACAGAACTAGTCAGGAAAAAGTCTTCGATCTGGGAGGTAGTCTCTTGAGTGTCGCTGACCGTAATGGTAATTGGCTGTGTTGATTCATTACCAATTTCAAAAGCAGGGATGATAAGTGTGCCGGTTGAGCGTGGTCGAAGGGTGATCCGGTATTCACTCCACCTTTCAGAGACATTATTGATAATGGTGAAAGAAGAACTGATCGAGCTACCAATCTGCTCAAAATCCTCTGTCAGGGCAGCCATGTCGGGAGGGCTGGTGCTGAAATCGGCATTGACGCGTACTGTCAGGGTGAAGACATCATTTTGTTGTAATTCAGTGCGGTCTACGAAGGCACTCAGCGGTGGCTGCTGGGCATAGGTTCCGGCTGCAGTCAATAAGATGAATAATATTGTTAAAAAGCGTTTTACCATATCTGATTGCTATTCTGTGCTTCAAAAATTCGAGGATTTTGTAATTGCTCATAAAGCAACTGCTGTGTCTGATAGCGAAACTTATTACGCAATAACTCACCCGGATCATCTTCAATACGTCCAAGCCATTGTTGCATGGCCTGATCTTCTTCACTTTCACCCTGATCAGCCAGAGTTTGTTCGGGCTGCATGGCTTCTTCCAAGTCTTCCTCTTCCTGTCCAGCGTCAGAGTCTGTAATTTCAGATTGTTGCTGTTCCTGAGGAGTCTGATCAGATTCTTCCTGCTGTTCTTGCTGATTTTCCTGTGTTATCTGTTCCTGGTTTTGTTGCTCAGATTGGCCCTGCTGATCCTGATCACTTTGTTCCATATCCCGGCCTTGCTCATTTTCCTGTTGATCTTGTTCTTGCTCCTGTTGTTCCTGCTCACGCTGATCGAGGAGATTCTGGACCAGTTCACGATTTAACTGTGCATCAGTGTAATCAGGCTGTTGATCCAATACACGATCATAGGCCGCGATGGCTTCCTCAAATCGTTGTAGGCGCGCCAGTGTATTACCTTTGTTGTATTCGGCATCAATGCCTTCGATTTGGTTGAGTTCGCTCAGCGCTTCTTCATAATTGCCATTACGGTAATAAGAAGCAGCACGCCAGTTCTCGTTTTCAAAGAGCTGGGCGGCGGAATTAAATTCTTGACTGTCAAAAGCAGCACTGCCTTGCTGGTTTTTATTGGCCCAGAGATCCTGCCAGCTAAGTGCATAGGCTTCCTCTTGGGGGTTGCTCAGTATGAGTAAACCTACGCTTAAGAGCCAGCCTCGGCGAAAGGCAAAGGCGGCGACAGGCAATATCAGCAGAAGCAGCCAGGGGCCAGCTTCCAGCCATGTGTCGAACTCCTGCTCAACGTCGCGCAAATTTCGATTATCTTCAAAAAGGCCCTGATCCAAAAGAAAGTCGATATCCTGGTCGGACAGGACGGCATCTGTGTATCGTCCACCCACATCATTAGCGAGTTCTTCAAGCAGTGTTCGGTTTAACTTTGGAATGACAATGGAGTCATTTTGGTCTCGAAGAAAACCTTCTGCCGTGGGAATGGGAGCGCCTTCCTCAGTGCCTATGCCAAGTATCAGTAACTGATGTTGTGTGCTGTTAATTAGCTCGCTAATAGCCATAATGTCAGCCCGGTTGATGCCATCGCTGATCAGCATGATGCTGGCTTCATTGATCTGGGAATTTTCCAGCAGTGTAATGGCCTGACTGATGCCCGCTTCTGGTTTGCTGCCTAGGACCGGCATAATGTTGGGATCCAGTGCCGGAATCATGTTCGAGATAGTGGCCGTATCATCTGTTAATGGTGTCACAGTATGAGCTGACCCAGCATACACCACTAGTGCGGTTTGTCCTTCTTCATCACGGCTGTTGAGTAGGTCGATTAATTTTCTTTGGGCGCGAATTAGACGGCTGGGGTTGAGGTCGGTGGAATACATCGACAATGACAGGTCCTGCACAATCACAAGGGCATCTTCGCGTTCCTGGACAGGAGAGGGGATCTGTTGCCAGGCCGGCCCTGCCAGGGCTATGGTTGACAGAACCCAGATACTTAACAAGCCATAAAGTGGGAGAAACTGGCGCGACCGTGTGTTCTTTTCAAGCAAAAAGGGGAGCAGGCTCTTGTCGATAGCCCTTTGCCAGCTTGAATTATTGCTGTGCAGGAACCCCAATGTAGCAATTAGAAGTAACGCTGGAACGAGTCCCAGCAGAAATAGAGGGCGCAGGAAGTGGAAATTGTCGATAAACAGGCTGAGTGGGCTCATATTCAATTACCCTCCGCCAATGATATTGGGCCATCATCCCGACTTTTCCAGAAGCTCAGTAGAGGAACCTTGGACAAAGCAATCAGGAAACTCAGAAAGAGGGCGGCACCAAGCGGCCAGTAAAACAGGGCGATGGTTGGCCTGAAAGTTTCATCTTCCTGCTCAACCGGCTCAAGTTCATCAAGCAGAACATAAATTTCTTCTAGTTCGCTCAGGTCACGAGCTCGAAAATATTGCCCACCCGTATTGACGGCAATTTCGGTTAGTGTTTCTTCATCCAGGTCAGCCGAAGGGCTGACAGCCCGGGTGCTGAAGATGGAGCTGCGCGGATTGCTCTCAGCACCGATACCGATGGTGTAGATCCGAATGCCCTCACGAGCTGCCAGTTCACCTGCCTGTATGGGTGATACCTGACCCGAATTGTTGACGCCGTCAGTCAGCAGAATCAGAATACGGCTGGCTTCAGGTCGTTCTCGCAGGTGTCGAACACCTAGCCCAATAGCATCCCCGATGGCTGTAGCGTTCTCCTCAATAATGCCTATTTGCGCTTCTTCCAGCAAAATGCCAACTGTTGGGCGGTCAAAAGTCAGCGGCGCTTGTGTGTAGGCGCGTGCAGCAAATAGTATCAACCCCAAACGGTCGCCACTGCGACGTTCAACAAAGTCGCCAACCACGGATTTGACGACTTCTAGACGTGTTGCATTGCGTCCTTCCAATTGAATATCTTGAGCTTCCATACTGCCGGAAATATCCACTGCCAGCATCAGGTCGCGCCCGGTAGTGGGTAACTGAACGGGTTCGCCTACCCACTGTGGTCGACTGGCAGCAATCACCAAAAGCAGCCAGCAAAGTATGGCCAGCAGGGCCAGTATCATGCTGCGACTTCCAAGCCGAATACTTTTAACATCTGCCCTTCTGAGGGAGCTATAAAACGGAACAAAAAGAGGTGTCTCAACGATTTCGGCCCGTGGCATCAGCCGATTGATGAGATAAGGTAGTGGAATCAGAATAAAGACCCAGGGCCATTGAAACTCAATCATGTACTTACCCTGTTGGAATCACTTTTAGGTTGTTTATGACGTTTGGCCATTTTTCTGCTTACATTATCGATCTTGTAACGGCTCAGAATCCACTGTTTAGATAGATTATAAAGGGCTTCAATTTCGCCGGCAAAAACCGGTCTGTACTGTCCCTCGGCCAACACCTTGCCAGAACCTTCACTAAAGTCTTTGCCGCCGTAGGACTGATCCAGATAGCTAAGCCACGCAGGGCCACTGAGACTTGCAATATGGCGTTTCTGGCTGGTATCGGTGTACAGAGCTACCCGGTTCAGAACTTTGTTAACATCATATAAATAATCCAAACCGGCCTGATTTTCATCGGCATTTTCCTGAGTATTTTTTTTCCGATAGGCTAGAATAGCTTTATCCAGCTCTTTCTGAGCGGCTTCTAGGCGCTTTTTCCAGATAAGCTTACGAAAAGCCAATACCACCATCCATCCCACGAAAAGAACGAAGAGGGCAATCAGCACCCACCAACCTGGCGCCAAAGGCCAGAAACTGACAGGCTCAGGCAGTTGAATATCCGCAAGTTGACTTAATGGGTCTTCTGATTCCATGTTTCTAGTTGTTCCAGGACTACCTGGGCAGTACATATGCTGACCAATGGCACTTTCAAGGCATTCAGCTCAGCATGTAGTTCATGCAGCTTGGTTACAAAGCCGTCATGATATTTTTTACGAACCTGCGGGCTATAAGTGTCAATGGTATCGAGTTCTGTGCCATTGGTGATGCTATATGTTCCAGGTCTGGGGAGTTCAGCCTCCAGCTGATCATAAATATGGAAGCAGATGAGGTCGCTATGCAGGCTCAGCTGCTGAATGTACTGCAAACAGTGGGCATTCAGATCGCTGAAGTCCGAGATCAGATAAATTGTCGATCCGGGACGAGCTATCCGGTAAATATTTTTTAGAGCCTCTTTCAGGCTATTTTCCTGTTGCTGGGCGGGGGGCTTGTGTTGCATTAATAACTGCTGGTTGTAATCGGCAAGCACACTTAGAAAGCGCAATACTGAACGCTTGCCACGGCGCGGCTTGATCATTTCACTAAGGGTGTCAGAATAGACGACGCCACCAACACGGTCGCCGTTATCAATTGTAATCCAGCATAAAATGGCAGCAGTCTCAGCGGCAACCACTGATTTAAATGAGATCTGAGAGCCGAAATACATGTGGTGGCTTTGATCTACCCCCAAAATGACAGGTCTTTCCCGCTCTTCCCGGAAGATTTTAGTGAAAGGCCGCCCCGTTCGAGCAGTAACTCTCCAGTCTATACTACGGATATCATCACCCGCCTGATAACCTCTGTGTTCCTCGAAATCAACACCACGACCCTTGATTTTGGAAATATGGGAACCAGACATGCCAAGACGTGAACGCGACTGGTAATCAAGCTCCAGTGCTTTGGCTACGTGACGCTGATCAAGTAACTGCTGCAGGTTGATGCTGGCGCCTCGGCAGCGGAACTTGTCCTGTTCGATGTTAAATTGGCGCTTTCTAGACATAAATTAGGCAGAGGGTACGAGCGTCAGTATTTCATCTAGCACCCGATCTGCATCAACTCCAGCCGCTTCAGCTTCAAAACTCAAAAGAACACGGTGCCTAAGTACATCATGAAAGATCTCGTGTACATCTTCGGGACTAACGAAGTCCTTATTTTTCAACCAAGCATGGGCGCGTGAACAGATATCCAGTGATATGGTGCCACGAGGGCTGGCGCCAAAATCAATCCACTTGGCCACTTCTTCAGAATAGGGGGCAGGGTTACGCGTTGCCATGACCAGTTGCAGAATATACTCTTCGACAGCTTCAGCCATGTGCAGGTTGAGCACCTCTTGGCGAGCTTCAAACAATTTGCTCTGGGTGACGACGGCTGGAGGTTCCTGAGTCTGGTGTTTGGCCTCATTACGCACCAGATGCAGAATCTTACGTTCTGATTCTGTGTCGGGATAATCCACGGTAACATGCATCAAAAAGCGGTCCAGCTGAGCTTCTGGCAGTGGATAGGTGCCTTCCTGTTCAATGGGGTTCTGGGTGGCCATTACAAGAAAGAGTTCCGGTAAGTGGAAGGTTTGCCGGCCCACACTAACTTGGTGCTCAGCCATGGCCTCAAGCAGGGCGGACTGGACTTTTGCAGGAGCACGGTTGATCTCATCGGCAAGCACCAGGTTGTGAAAAATAGGGCCTTGCTGAAAGGTAAAACTGCCATCTTCAGGACGAAAAATTTCTGTGCCGGTAATATCGCTAGGTAGCAGGTCAGGGGTAAACTGAATTCGGTGATAATCACCTTCGATTCCCTCGGCGAGTGTCTTGATGGCTTTGGTTTTTGCAAGACCAGGAGCACCTTCAACTAGCAAATGTCCGTCGGCCAGCAGGGCAATCAATAGCCGGTCGAGTAATCTTTCTTGGCCAATAATTTGCTGTGAGAGCCAGTCTTTCAAGGCTCCAATCATTTCTCTTTGGGGCATAATGCGATCTCTTGCTTGATAAACTTTTATTGGTTTTTTTTTGCAGACTCTAAAAGTAGAGTGCGTATGATACTTTAATTAATACAAAATGGCTCAATTCTATATTTATGCGGGGTTATTGCAAATCTTGCTTGAGCATATATTATTCAAACACTATATTGTGACACAAATGTGGAGTTGCCCAATTTGTACACACTATTTCGCCGCTTGCTTTCACTTTTTCCAGCTGAATTTTCTCATACCCTTGCGCTTAAGGGGTTGAAGCTTCTGCATCAACTAGGGCTGGCCCCCCTGCTGGCCAGCAGAGAAATATCGACAGAACGTGAAATTTTTGGACTGCATTTTGCGAACCCGGTCGGCCTGGCTGCCGGCCTCGATAAGAATGGCGATTATATAGATGCCCTCGGAGCATTGGGTTTTGGTTTTATCGAAGTGGGGACGATAACACCAAAACCCCAGTCGGGTAATCCAAAACCCCGACTTTTCCGTCTCCAGGAGGAGCGGGGCATCATCAATAGGATGGGCTTCAATAATAAGGGTGTGGTTCACCTAGTAAAACAACTGAAGAAAAGACGCTACAAGGGTATTGTGGGCGTCAACATTGGTAAAAATCTCAGCACTCCGTTCGAAAATGCTCAGGATGACTATCTATATTGCCTACGCGAAGTCTATCCCTATGCAGACTATGTGGTGATCAACCTGTCATCTCCTAATACGCCGGGTTTGCGTAAGCTACAATTCGGTGAAGACTTGGATAAGTTATTAGCTAGCATCAAAGCAGAGCAGTGTGTTCTTGCCGAAAAGTACCATCGTTATGTGCCATTGTTATTAAAAATAGCGCCTGACATAAGCGAAAAGGAATGTGAGGATATTGCGCTAGCTGTTATCTATCATAAATTTGAAGGCATTATTGCAACCAATACCACGGTAGATAGACAAAAGATACATAACAGCAAATGGGCCAATGAAAGCGGCGGCCTGAGTGGAGCGCCACTTCGGGAGCAAGCTAGCGCTGTGGTGCGTCATTTACAGAAATATCTGCATGGGGTTGTACCGATCATAGCTGTGGGAGGTGTCGATTCTCAAAGTAGTGCCCGTGAAAAGTTTGAAGCCGGTGCTTCTTTGGTGCAGGTATACACCGGTTTTATATACAAGGGCCCTCACCTGATAGGTGATATCCAACTTGCGGCAGAGCAAGCATAAGGCTTCATGCGCAAACTTGAGTTTTATACGACAATTGCCTGCCATCTATGTGAACTTGCTGAAGTGATGCTAAGGCAGCAGAAGCCCCTAGAAGTGATGGAGATCGTGCTTATTGATATTAGTGAAAGTGATCAGCTGATACAAGAATATGGCGAGCGAATTCCGGTCTTGAAATTTGCCGATTCAGATATAGAGCTTGCTTGGCCCTTTTCGCATGCAGAACTCCAGAATTTTCTGCAAGACGCTTTTTAATACTCAAACTATTTTGATGGTCTAGGGCTTGTGATGCAGCTCAAACTCATTAGTGTCAATATGGCGGATATTTATGTGGCCAAAGATGACTATTTGCTGGAATTTTTGTATATGTGAGAATTTCTCAGTGAAGTTCATCTCATTCCATCCAATCCTGCTGATATCAAAATTATCAAAATCGTGAAAGAAATGCTCGAAAGGAGCGAGTGAGGAGTTTTACAGGGGAGGGGTTACAAGGATCGGTACCATGAAGTAATCAGGGTACTGCTGGTTGCTGATTCTCTGACTGCTAAGTCGTGGCTGCAAGGAGCGGTTTGACAACAGAGTTAAGACATCACCGGAAATGAAAGCTTATAAAAAGCGCCTTTGCTTCATGAGCTGAAAAATATACTAAAGTTCACAGCGAAAAAAAAACCCTGGCGTTGCTACTGGTTACTTCAGCCAGCTCTTGGGGATCACGAACCAAGCATTCGGATAGCATTTTCAGCACAAACACTAGGTTGGCAGGTTCGTTACGTCGGGAGCGAGGCTTGGGGTGGATATTTCGTGGCAGGAGGTAGGGGGCATCGGTTTCCAGTAACAGGCGTTTTTCGGGAATGTCTTTTAACAGAGGGTGCAGCTCATAACCACGTCGCTCATCACAGACCCAGCCGGTAATGCCGATATACAGATCCAGATCAATATAGTCGTACAGCTCATTTCTTTTACCAGTGAAACAGTGAACGACCACCTGGCCGAGCCTGTCACGATACTCCTTAAGTATGGGTAAAAACCGCCTATGGGCATCACGCTGATGCAAAAACAGGGGTAATTGCAGTTCAACGGCCATGGCCAGTTGCGCTTCAAAAGCCTTTTCCTGATCAGCACGGGATGAATAATTACGGTTGAAGTCCAAGCCAGTTT
>JAYQVM010000066.1:0-9458 GCA_038148435.1 Gammaproteobacteria bacterium
ATTTCATCCAGCTCCCAGACATGTCGATTGATGGCGCGCTTGTTATTGGTGGCGGCTAGCTTTGCATGGTCATTTTTCGTACCAAGCAGACTGTGGATGTAAAATGCCGGCACCCCTTCCAGTGACAGCATAATCCGGTGAATACAGATAAAACGCTGCTCCTGCAGCCCGTCATTGGGGTTTTTCAGGGTTCCTTTCATGGCATCAAATAAACTGATGTTGATTTCATAGGGACGCACTTCCCCGTCATTGCCCAGACTGCGCCAGGACACAGTGCCCCCAGCCGTTTCCATCACGGCGATCAGGTGCTGTATCTGCTCTTCACTGACCAGACCCTCGAGCGGTCGCAGGCCGATGCCGTCATGTGAAGCGATAAAGTTAAGAAAGCTTGTGCCTTTTTGTGCCGGCGGCATGCTCATGATCCAGCTTTTCAGAGCATGGCAGTTACCACTCAGCATGGTGTGTAATAACAGAGGAGGCAGAGAGAAGTTGTAGATGATATGCGCCTCATTGGCATTGCCGAAATAGGACAGGTTCTCCCGATTAGGAATATTGGTTTCCGTGATGAGAATGGTGCCGGGCCGGTAATATTCAATCAGGCAACGCAGCAAACGGACAAGTTCATGCGTCTGGTCCAGATTCAGGCAACTCGTCCCCGCTTCCTTCCACAGGAAGGCCACGGCATCCAGTCGAAAAATCTGCACGCCCTTGTCCAGGTAGAGCTTGATAATGCGAAGCATTTCTACCAGCACTTCCGGATTACGAAAATTCAGGTCCACCTGGTCATGACTGAAGGTGCACCAGACATACTTGAGCCCGTCGCTGGTATGCACTTCCCGCAAGAGTGGCGTAGCCCGCGGGCGTACAACCTGAGTGGTGTCGTAATCCTTGTCCACCGTAAAGAAATAATCCTTGCCGGGAGCTCTGGCCTGTTTGAACTGGGTGAACCATTTCCCTACCGAGGAGCAGTGATTGATCACCAGGTCCGCCATTAACTTGAATTTACGCGCTATCTGATCGATATGCGCCCAGCTGCCGAATTCTTCATTCACCTGTGTATAGTCAATTACGGAAAAGCCGTCATCGGAGCTGAAAGGAAAAAAGGGCAGCACATGAACCCAGGTGACGGTATCCGCAAAATAGCGGTTCAGGAAATAATCCAGTGTCAACAGAGGCGCTTCACCCTGCCTGACAAACGTGTTGGCGTAGGTGATCAGTGCAATGTCTTTTTCACTCCAGTTATTTTTTAGCCAGCGGGGTTTACTGGGATGCTCCTGCAAGTCCATGGTTTGCAGCAGGCGCTGACACAGAGTGTCGGTATCGACCTGGGGGTAGATCTGTGCCAGGTGCCCACTGACACGGACCTGCAGGTCTTCCAGTAATTCAGCACGCTGTCCCATAGGCGCTAGCTGTATTCCCTGATGTCATCAGCAACAGCCGCAAGGAAATCCCTGCCGACTTCAGGCAGGGCGGAATTCACCCGTGTCCAGCTGGGAATGAAGGGTTTTTCCTGGGGATTTTCAAGAAAGTTAAGCCCTGCCGTCATGATGTTCTGTGAAAAAAGTTCCACAGCCTTTTCCTCCTTATGAATATCCAGACTCAGGCCATTGATGATGGCATCGCTGTGGTATGACTCGACAAAGTCCAGTGCCACGCGCAGATAGGTGGCCTTGATGGTGCGGAAGGTCTCTTCGGAAAACACAACGCCCGTTGTCGCCAGTTTACGAAACACAGCCTTACTGATGTCGATGGACATTTTGTTCAGGCCGGACTGCTGATCATCATACGACATCGCCTGGTGTTTATGATCATACACATCTGCAATATCGACCTGGCAGAGTTTATTGGTGGAATAATTGCGTTTTAATTCTGACAGCACCCCGATCTCCAGCCCCCAGTCACTGGGGATTCTGATGCCTGCCAGCACATCGGCACGCATGGAAAATTCCCCTGCCAGCGGATAGCGATAGGAGTCCAGGTATTCAATATAGTCATGGTGCCCGATCACTTTCGCCAGGCTGCGCAAGAGTGGGGTTACCAGCAAACGGCAGACACGACCATTTATCGTGTTGTTGGCAACCCTCGCGTAATAACCTTTACAGAATTCATAGTCAAAATGGGGATTGGCAACCGGATAGATCAGTCTGGCCAGGATGCCACGCTCATAGGTGACAATGTCACAATCATGCAAGGCAATTGCCTCGGCTTTGGCCTCCGCCTGCAGGTAGCCCATACAGAACCAGACATTTCGGCCTTTCCCCAACTCTCGGGGTGACAACTCCACTTCTTTTAATTGCTGGTCGATCGCCTGCAGACGCGGTCCTTCATTCCATAACACCACATGTTCCTGCGGTAGCCGCGAGAAAAACGCCAGCGCATGTTCATATTCCTGCTGGCTGGCCCGGTCTAGGCCAATGACGATCTTTGACAGGTAAGGCACTTTGCATAACTCATCCACGATATGATTCAGGGCAGGACCTTCCAGTTCTGAATACAGGCAAGGCAGTACCAGCGCCATCGGCCTGAGCCTGGAAAACTCCAGCAGTTCCGCTTCCAGTTCTTCCACTGGTCGCTTTGACAGATTATGCAGAGTCGTTATCACCCCATTCTGGTAAAAATCAGCCATGCCTAGCTCCCCTTTTCACTTGTCAGCTGCTTTGTCGCATTCAGCTCCTGCAACACTTGCAGCACCGCCTGATTCCAGCCACTGGGGCCGCAGTCCTTTGTTTTCCTGAGAGCCGGATGCTCGAAGGCGGGAAAAGGCTTTACCGGTGACTTGATCAGCACCGGGTAATCCGCCTGTGCCAGCATGGGCAGATCATTTTCACTGTCACCGAGGGCGATCACAGTCACTTCAGCCGTGAACTTTTTCTGGTAATAGTGTCGCAAGTCAGAAATAAAGCTGCCTTTATCAGCCATCGCCGAGACATGCCAGAAGCGCCCTCCCCTGACCAGCGACAGTTTGTGCGGCTGTAACAAGCTGCCAAAGTACGCCAGCTGTTCATCGCTGTCTGCCCAGTGTATGGCTTCAGAAAATTGACGCTGCTGTGCTCGCTTGGCCTCGGCCAGACTCAAGCCTGTATGTTCAACCACCTGTGAAGGGCTCATATCAGCAAACCCTGTGAACTTGAAATCATGCTGTTTTCTCAATTCATGAATGATGGGGAGTAACTCAGCACGATTCATACCAACACTGTATTCCCGCAAGTTATTTCCCTCGGGAACAAACAGGCCAGCACCATTTTCAACGACAAAGGGCTCATTGGTTTGCAGTTGCTGCCGGATTGCCAGTAGCTCCGCCATGGTCTTGCTACTGTTCAAAACCAGCGGAATCCCCAGCTCACGCAGGCGCATGAGGGCTGGTTCTGCAGCGCTGAAGCTGTAATCAAGGTGATCCAGCAAACTGGCATCAAGATCAGTAACAACGATGGGAAAGCAAGGCATGTTTCGGTTTTATCACTAGCGCAGAAAACCTCAGCCTAGGTGCTGACACTGCGCTTGTCCACCCTTTTGGGCAAGCTAGCCCCCTGCGCCAAAAGAGTGCACCACTTGCACCACGATGATTGGCACTCTTTTGCGCAACAAATTCTTATCACCTACACTAGAGGCTTTTCAGACAAGCAGGAATTTATCTATGACGGCTATTACCCTGAAACGACTGGCTCTTGTAGTGTTTGGCATTGGGCTACTGGTTACTTTGCTGACACTGGCTGCCCCGGCGGGCGTTTGGCTGGGACTCTGGGACTTTCGTGGCGGCTTTGCCATTTTGCAGACCACCTTTCCATTTACCTCCTGGATTGCCCTGGCCTGTCTCATTGCAGCACTTGCCCTGAGCATCCTGAGCAAAATGAACAACACAGGCAATACCCTCAGGGTCAGTTCACTGGCCTTTATTGGTACCATACTGGTAGGCATATCCTGGTACATTCCGTCGACCTTTGCTGCCCGTTTAAGCTATCCACCCATCCACGATGTTTCCACCGATGTTGCGAATCCACCGGGCTATGTTGCCATTGCCCCCTTGCGCGAGAATGCTCCCAACACCATGGTTTATGGCGCTCAGGAGCCCATGACCCCTGAGGAAAATGCCCGCCTGCAGCGTGAGGCTTTTCCGGACCTGGTGCCGCAGTTAATTGCTGCCAGTCCACAGGAAGTGTTTCAGCGTTCACTGGCCGCACTCGAAAGCATGGGGCTGGAAATCGTTGCTGCCGATGTCGATGAGGGCCGCATCGAAGCCACCGCCACCACCTTCTGGTTTCGCTTCAAGGATGATGTGGTGATTCGAATAAGGCCGCAGGGAAGCCAAAGTCTGGTGGATGCGCGCTCTCTATCACGGGTTGGCAGAGGCGATGCTGGTACCAACGGCCTGCGTCTGCAGGAATTTTTCAGCCTGCTCTGAGCAAATGCTCAGAAAACGACACTGACTCCCTCATTGATCAGGTCAAGGGCTTTGAGGCTGATTGATTTCCCTTGTGCTGCTATAAACCAGCCAGTGCTTGATTTGCTCAGTGCATTGTATCGCAGGCAGGCTTTCCTGCATTGCGCCTGATCAATGGCTACTCCTACTGCCGGTGATAGGGGTGCCCCTGCAACAGCGACCAGGCACGATATAACTGCTCGGCAACAATCACCCTGACCAGCGGATGTGGAAAAGTCAGTGCCGAAAGCGACCAGCATTCATCCGCCTGCTGCACACAGCTGTCACTCAGGCCATCAGCTCCGCCAACCAGCAGGGCCAGATCTCTGGACTCATCGCGCAGATATTGCAGTCGTGTGGCGAGTTTTTCTGTACTCAGAGACTTGCCACCAACATCCAGGGCAACCACATGGTCATTCTTTTCTATCTTACGCTGCATGGCTTGTGCTTCTTTTTCCATGCCAGCACTGATGTCTGGATTTTTACCCTGAAGAGCAGAGGGGATCTCGCGGATATGTAGCGAAAAATCCGTAGGCAGTCGCTTGCAGTACTCCTCAACGGCGCTCTCTACCCAGGCAGGCATTCTAGTACCGACGGCTAGCAGTTTGATTTTCATGAGCCGCCCTAGTCTTCTAGGCGTTCGGCCGTCATGGTCCAGAGTGATTCCAGGTCATACAGTTCCCGGCTGGCTGCCAACATGACATGCACCACAATATCGCCAAGATCCACCAGCACCCATTCGGCAGCGCCCTGGCCTTCGGTACTGTATACCTTGCCTCCGGCTGCTTTGACTTTTTTGACCAGTTCATCGGTCATGGCCTTGACATGACGATTTGAGGTACCAGTGACTACCAACATGAAATCACAGACAGAGCTTAAGCCCCGCACATCCAGGCAGGTGATATTTTTGCCTTTCATGTCATCCAGCGTTGTCATGGCCAGGTCTTTCAGTTGCTCAACTTTCAAGCGTATGCCTCACGAGTAGAGTTTGTTCTTTTTGATGTAATTAAACACCGTATTGGGTATCAGGTAACGAACAGATTTTTTTTTCTTGATCAGCTTTCTGATTTCACTAGAAGAAATCATCAGAGGAGTAAAACTGTATTCCAGCACCTTGCCATAGGGCAATTCGCACATCTCAATGAAATTGGAAGCCATGCGCTTTTTACAAAAATTTTTCACACTCTTTGAGGGATCAATGGTCCAGCCCGGTCGGGTCACTACAATGATATGGGTGCACTCAAGGATATCCTGCCAGCTCTTCCAGCTATCGAGTTTGTTAAACGCATCGGCTCCCAGCAGCAAAAACAATCGGTCCTGTGGGTATTCAGTCCGCAGTGACTGCAGTGTCTCGATCATGTAGGAAGGTCCTGGCCGCATGCATTCACGCATATCAACAACCAGCTTTTTTACATGCCGGGTTGCCTTGTGCAGCATGGCAATGCGGTGTTGCGCCGAAGCTTCGGCTTCCTCCCGATGCACAGGATGGTGACAAGGTACCAGCCTCACCTCATCCAGCCCAAAGTCCTGCTGGGCCGCCAGCGCCATTCGCAGATGACCAAAATGAACGGGGTCAAACATGCCCCCAAGCACGGCGATGTTTTTAAAGACGGATGTGCCCATTGCCTAGGACGATGTATTTTTGTGAAGTCAGTCCTTCTAGCCCTACCGGGCCTCGGGCATGTATCTTGTCAGTTGAGATACCGATTTCAGCGCCCAGTCCGTATTCAAAACCATCGGCAAAGCGGGTGGACGCATTGACCATGACTGAACTGGAATCCACCTCACGCAGAAAACGCATAGCGCGGGCGTAGTCTTCTGTTACGATGGCATCCGTATGCTGTGAACTGTGCCGGTTGATATGGGCAATTGCCTCATCCAAATCAGCCACTACCTTGATAGATAAAACCGGGGCTAGGTATTCAGTCTCCCAGTCTTCTTCCGTAGCAAGCTGAATGGCGGGCAGAATTTCCTTGCTGCGTTCACAGCCTCTCAATTCCACTTCTTTTTCATCATAGGGTTGCATAATCTGCTGCAGAAAATCTTCAGCAAGTGACTCTGCTACCAACAGCGTTTCCATGGCATTACAGACGCCATAACGGTGGGTTTTTGCATTCAGGGCGATGTTTACGGCCTTTGTCATATCAGCCCCATCATCCACATAAACATGGCAAATTCCGTCCAGGTGCTTGATGACAGGAACTTTTGCATCCTGGGAAATTCGCTCTATCAGCCCTTTGCCACCACGCGGAACGATGATATCGATATATTCCGGCATGCTGATCAGGTGCGAGACCGCTTCTCGATCGGTCGTCTCTACAACCTGCACCGCAGTGGCTGGCAAAGCTGCCTTTTCCAGCCCCTCGGCAATACAGCGGGCAATCGCCTGATTGGAATAAATGGCCTCCGAGCCCCCTCGCAGAATCACGGCATTACCGGATTTCAGACACAGGCTGGCGGCCTCAACGGTGACGTTGGGTCGCGATTCATAAATAATGCCGATGACACCCAGGGGAACCCGCATACGTCCCACCTGTATACCACTGGGGCGATAACGTAAATCGGTAATCTCGCCGATCGGGTCAGCCAGAGCGCAAACCTGATGCAGGCCTTCAATCATGGCGTCGACACGGGCAGATGTTAATTCCAGACGATCCAGCATGGCTGGTGCTAAGCCCTTTTCTTTACCGGAAGTCAAATCCAGACTATTGGCTTGCTGCAGCTCTGCCCGCGACTTATCCAGCGCATCAGCTGTGTTCAGCAGGGCCTGATTTTTCGCTTCAGTCGCTGCTGCCGCCATAAGGCTTGAGGCATTTCTGGCTTGCTGCCCCAGATTTTGCATCAGGGCTTTTATGTCGGACATCTTAATTTCATCTCTTGGTAAAAAGCTGATTATAACTGATTAATCCTCAGTTCACCCCGTACTAAACGTTCCTTCTGTACTTTAGACAGAGCCTTGATTTTTGCTTCGAGCTTGCTGGCCGCCGAGCGGCCACCAATCATTTCCTGATAAACCAGCTTCAGAGGCCCCTTGCCTCGCAGACTTTTTGCTGCTCTCTTTAGACCAGACTGATGTTCCTGATAACGCCTTTCCACATCGGTGCTTATGCCCGTGTATAGCCTGCCCTGAGCGGTCCTTATCAAATAGACCCACCAATGCTGATAATTTTCAGTCAAAATATACTTCCTTGATTTCCATCAATGATAGCGTAAAAGCGATTTGTTCCACTGGAAATTTGAGCCGTTTCACTGTATAAATGCGTCTCCTCGTTGAGGCTAATTAAGACTCATCAGCTAAATCAAAAATCTGGGCCCAGACGCGGCCTAAGGACAATCCAAGAGATGTATAAAATTCAGACATTTAATCAAATTTCTGATAAAGGTTTATCACGTTTTACGCAGCAAGATTATCAGGTTTCAGCGGACATCGATGACCCTGATGCCATAATTTTACGCAGCTTTAAACTCAGCATGGACAATGTCACACCCAGCCTGAAGGCCGTGGCCCGTGCTGGCGCCGGCGTCAACAATGTGCCGGTAGCTGATTACACCAAAGAAGGCATTGTGGTGTTCAACACACCCGGGGCAAACGCCAATGCCGTAAAAGAACTGGTTCTGTGCGGCATGCTCCTCGCTTCACGCGGTATAGTTTCTGGTATCAACTGGGTTGGCAGCCTAGCCGATCAAGAAGATCTGAGTGAACTGGGCCCCCAGGTAGAAGCTGGCAAGAAAAATTTCAAGGGTTCCGAACTAGCCGGTAAAACTCTCGGAGTCATTGGACTGGGAGCAATCGGGGCACTGGTTGCCAATACCGCGATCGATCTAGGGATGAAAGTACTTGGTTATGATCCAGCTATCTCTATTGATGCTGCCTGGCGACTGGCCAATCAGGTTGAAAAGCAAGAAACCATGGCAGCACTACTGTCTAAATCAGACTTTATCAGCCTGCATCTGCCGATGATCGACAGTACCCGCAACCTGATTGATGAAAAAGCCATCTCCTATTTGAAACCCGGCGCGGTAATACTGAATTTCTCAAGGGATGCCATTGTGAATACCCAGGCTCTTCTAAAGGGTCTCGAGTCAGGACAAGTCGGACGCTATATCTGTGACTTTCCCACCAAGGAATTGCTCGGGCATGACAAAGCTATTCTGATGCCGCACATTGGTGCTAGTACGGAAGAAGCTGAAGACAACTGCGCTGTCATGGCTGCAGATCAGCTGCGTGATTTTCTTGAAAATGGCAACATCAAAAACTCCGTGAACTTCCCGCAGATTTCTCTGGAACGCAATAGTGGTGTCCGATTGGCCATCGTAAATGAAAATGTACCCGGCATGCTGGGCAAGATTCTGTCTACACTGGCAGACAAAAACATCAACGTTCTTGACATGCTCAACAAGAGTCGCGAAGAAATTGCCTACAACCTGATTGATATTGAAGGCGATCTTGATGAAAGCATTGTTGCCGACATTAAATCCATTGGACACGTGACAAGAGCCTGGGTTGTCTGAGTCGGCTACTGACAAAAACTATTATTGAGAACGGAAAGACTTATGAGTAAACAGATTTACAATTTTGGCGCGGGGCCAGCCATGTTGCCAGTACCGGTAATGCAGCAGATTCAGGAAGAATTTCTGGACTTTCAGGGTATGGGAATTTCCTTAATTGAACTTAGTCATCGCTCAAAAGAATTTAGTAGGGTTATTGATTCTTGTGATGAATTAGTTAGAGAAGTTGCAAACCTGCCGAAAAATTACAAAATCCTATATACCCATGGTGGGGCGCAGATGCAGTTTTCAGCCGTACCGTTAAACCTCTTGAACCTTAAACCTGGGAAAAAAGCTGTTTATTCAATTGGTGGACATTGGACAAAACTTGCGGAGAAGGAAGCTCAACGCTATGGTGAAACAATTATCGTTGGAGATAGCTCTGATACTAATTTTGATCGAGTACCTGCATTATCATCAGACTTGATTCCTCAAGATGCTTCTTATGCTTATATAACTAGCAACAATACTATTTATGGTACTCGCTATCAAA
>JAYQVM010000067.1:0-9309 GCA_038148435.1 Gammaproteobacteria bacterium
GTATAGACGACAAAAGTAAGAAGAGGGATCCCATGTTAAAAACACGACAGCTATACTCCGTTTTTCTGATAGTTGGGCTGTGTTCACCGGCACTGGCTCAAACCCTTACTACTGATAACGGAATTCTGCCCGATGGCACCGAATACCGTATTGATTACCCGGACAATTTTAACGGCAACCTGCTGATCGGATTGGACTATGCCGGCGGACAGTACCGTAATGAGGAATCGGCGCTGCTACTGTCACAGGGCTATGCACTGGCCGGTACCACCCGGCTGGTGACTGGCTGGGATACGGAGGCATCGGTCGGCAACCAGCTGCAAACTCTGGACATTTATGAAAGCCTGCACGGTCGCGCCGAACACACGCTGTCCTACGGGCGTTCGCTTGGAGCACATACCGGATCAGTCATAGTGCATTATCACCATGAGCGTTTTGATGGGGCTCTACTGGCTTGTGGTGGACTGGCTGGAGTGGTCGGCATGTGGAACCAGAAAATGGATGCCATGTTTGTCGTCAAAACACTCTTGGCAGAAGGTAATCCCAATTATCCGGTTATGCAGATACCGGATGACTTTGCCGAGCGTGCGCGCCCGGCCTGGCTGAATATGCTCGAGAAGGCGCAGGAAACTCCGCAAGGCAGGGCGCGAATTGCCCTGGCTGCTGTGCTGGGACAACTACCGGTATGGGCTGATGGCGCTAAGGAGCTGGCACAGGCTTACGATCTAGAAGGGCTGCAAGAAGGCCTGTATGACAGCCTGGGCGGTTCACCACTGCCACTGGCCGGACAGGCCATGAGCAGTCGCAATGAATTAACCCGACGCAGTGGCGGCAGTATTTCGTTCAATACCGGTGTTGATTACCGAGAGATGCTCCACCAGCTCAAAAATGCCGATATTGTGTATGAACTGTACCGTATGGCGGAGCTTGATCTTGATGCGGATCTGGATACTCTGGCTGAGGCACCCAGAGTGACGGCTGATCCGCAGGCCCTGCAATGGGTTTCCCGGCAGGTCTGGCACGGACAGTTACCCTTTCCGGTGCTGACCCTTAACAATATCGGTGACAATATTTCAGGTATGTCGGCTCAACAGTTTTTTGGGTCGGTGGTTGAAGAAGCCGGGCGCGCTGAGCTATTGCGTCAGAGTTATGTCAATTCAGCGGGGCATTGTGGTTTTTCTCCTGCCGAGACAGCCACTGCAGTTGCTACGCTTATTGAGAGGATTGAAAGTGGCCAATGGGGTGACACCACTAATCCTTACCAACTAAATAACAGGGCACTTTCCTTGGAGGCGGGACCGGCCCGTTTTATTCCCTATGAACCTGAGCCTTTTCAGCGCCCTGTTGATGTCTGTGACCTTCGGGCGATGGGAGTTGATGTTGATTTGCCACCGGCTTATTCCTGCCGTGCACCTTGATTCTAGCACCAGGCCTAGCGAAAATGGTTATATAGGCTAATGTGGAAATTGACATACTAGGAGCTGTCGCTTCATGTCACTGGCAATGTGTTGAGAAGTTAGACATGCGTAAGCTAGTGCATGAATTTTTCATGACTGATCAGCTGATTTTTTAATACTGAGCACCCTTATTTGCCTTCCTATGACCCGCCACTTTATGTTCAGGTCATATAGGTTCATGCCGTATTGCTTGTCATCAATGTCTTTTTGTCGCCAGGCAGGTCGCGGATCCTGTTGCAGTATTGCAGCTATGAAGTTTTCCAGCTCGGGATAGTCTGTGTTAATTTTCTCAAGCGCTAGTCTGGCTTCTGAGCTGAAATCAATCGTGTGTTTGCCGCCAGGAGTTTCGTTGGCATATCCGGCACTGGCATTGGGGAGGCTGTCGGCATAGGGAAGATAGGGTTTGATATCCAGAATGGGAGTGCCATCGAGCAGATCTAGTCCGCCAACATGCAGAATAAGTTTATCAGCCCGCTGCTCCCAGCCGAGGTTTTCAACTACGGACAGACCAATGGAATTGGGGCGAAACATCGAGCGGCTGGCAAAGACACCAATATGCTCCTTACCGCCAAGGCGAGGAGGTTGTACGGTGGCCGACCAGCCTTCATCGGCGACCGCATGAAAAACAAAAATCAGCCACAGATGTGAGAATTGCTCCAGCCCACGCAGGCAATTAGCGTCACTGTACACAGGATCAAACAACAGTTTGCCTCGGGCCTCCTTAACCAGATTTGGCTGGCGTGGTATGGCAAATTTCTGCTTGTAAGGACTGCATACCCGGGCAATTTTTGTATAAGAATAGAGGGCCTGAGAAGGCATTTTGTGATCCAGAAACCCTTGTCTGTCGTAAGATTAGGTTATTGTAAACAATTTTTAAGCTCCGAGTCCCTTATGCTCTTGTATGCAACGCCAGTCAAGACATTCACGGTTTTGAGTCTGCTGTCTTTTAAAATTATCTGGCTGTTGCTGGTCGTTTTCCAAAATCAGTATCTGCTACCTGTGTTGGCTATAACAGCCTTGCTAATCCTGTTTTACCCCGATAAACAACTAGCCTTCAGATCGTTGCTGCTGGTTGGCCTACCAGGCATTTGCCTGGATAGCCTCTTGAGTATGACAGGTGTGTTTTTTTTCAGTGATACGGTAATACCACTTTGGTTAGTAGCGCTATGGGTGAATTTTTCTCTGGTATTACCTTATGGTTTTTCTTTTATTAGGCAGCTTGCCATCAGCTGGCAGGTGCTGGCAGGTGGATTGGCCAGCTTCAGTTATCTGATCGGCTGGAGTCTGGGTGCTGTTGAATTTCCACTCTTGCTCTTTCCCACACAAATTTTACTTATAGTAATTTGGACAGTGCTATTGCCAGTTTTTGTTTTACTGATTAATCTGGAAAAAAAGAGTAGCTGAATGAAAAAAACAAAAATATTTTTATTCTTGTTGTTTTTAAGTGTTGCCAATAGCTCCTTTTCCCAGATAAAGAGCTTTGAGGAATTATTTAATGGTATGTCTCTGGTCGGCAGTGCGGACTTTCGCTATCTATTCTGGAAAATTTATACGGCAGAGCTTTACTCAGAAAATGATAATTTCGAATATTTTAATGAATCACCTCTGGTTCTAAAGCTGACCTATAAGCGAGGTTTTACAGCCTCTCAATTGATAACTGAAACCCAAAAGCAGTTCGAGATGCTGGAGCTTCCAGAGAAAAGTATCAATAAATGGATTGAAAATTTACAGACTATATATATCGACGTAAGTCCTGATGATGCCATCATTTTATATATTGATGATGAAGCTAGCAGTCATTTCTATTTTAATTCTAGATATCTGGGAACTGTCAAAAATGAAGATTTTAGTCGATACTTTAGTTCTATCTGGCTGGCGCGTCAGGACCGCTATGCTAATTTTTCTGACCGATTGACTGGAGCTATTAAATGAAAAAATATTTTCAACTTATATTACTATGTTGCTCAAGTGCTGTGCTGTTTTCCTGTAGCTCACAGCAATTGGATGATTATGGTACCACGCAGCCAGCTCTTGATTTAAAGCGTTTTTTTAATGGGAACTTACGTGCCTATGGCATGCTGCAAAACCAATCAGGTGAAATGACCCGGCGTTTTACAGCAAGTATAGATGCCAGTTGGCAGGGTGATATCGGTTTGCTGGAAGAAACATTTAACTTTGATGATGGTGAAGTTCAATATCGAACCTGGCATCTCACAGATCACGGTGATGGACGTTATAGTGGCACAGCAGGGGATGTTGTGGGTGAGGCAACAGGATCCATCGTTGGCTCTGTTTTTCAATGGCAGTACCAACTGGAAGTTCCCTATAGAGATGGGACTATAACCGTGGCTTTGGATGACTGGCTATACCTGATTGATGATGATCATCTCATCAATAAAACCGACTTAAGGAAATTTGGGTTCAAAGTTGGCGAGTTGACGCTTTTGATCGAAAAAATATGAAGTTATTTTGTCTCACGTTTCCAGCCAACTCTTTTCTCAATTGAGCTGATCATTAGTCCGGCGATATCTTTTCCGGTAGCAGACTCAATACCTTCCAGGCCAGGTGAAGAGTTGATTTCCAGCAGAAGAGGGCCCCGGTCGGAGCGAATGATATCGACCCCAGCCACTTTCAGCCCCATGGTCTTGGCTGCCTTGATTGCAAGTTTTTTCTCTTCTGCACTGACTTTGACGATGCTGGCACTGCCGCCGCGATGCAGATTGGCTCTGAATTCTCCTGGTGCTGCTGTACGTTCGATGGATGCGTGTACCTTGCCGTCGATAACAAAACAACGTAAATCCTTGCCCTGTGCTTCACGGATAAACTCCTGTACCAGCAGGTTGGCACGCAGTGATTTGATAGCATTGATAACACTTTCTGCAGCCTTGCGTGTTTCAGCAAGCACCACGCCCCGCCCCTGAGTGCCTTCTAGCAATTTGACAATCAGTGGAGCTCCGCCAACCATTTCAATCAGATCATTGGTATCGATAGGCGAATTGGCAAATCCAGTGGTCGGGATATCAAGACCCATACCCTGCAGTAGCTGCAATGAATAAAGCTTGTCCCGAGAATAAGTAATGGAATCCGCAGAATTCAAAGTAAAAACGTTCATGCTTTCAAAATGGCGGGTTAGAGCGCAGCCATAGAAAGTCAGGCTTGGACGGATACGGGGAATGACGGCATCTAGATCGTTGATGATACGACCTCCGCGGTAATGCACTTCAGGCAGCTCTGCATCGAGTTTCATATAGCATTGCTTGATGTTCAGAAAAACCATTTCATGGCCGCGTTCACGACCGGCTTCCATCAAGCGACGATTACTGTATAGGTCAAGGTTGCTTGCCAGTAAACCAATCTTCAGGCCATCGTTGGGTTCTTCATTGATGCCATATAGATGCGATATCTCCTGAAAACTTTTCTCCCCTAAAGAAAAACTGCTGGCTGGATCCACCAACATACGGCCCTTCATCGCCTCACGACCCAACAACATTCGGTATCCCATGGAATCTCGGTTGTTCAGAGTAACTTCGATCTCCCAGGCATGACCACCGATAACGACAGTGGAGAGGATGACAAAACGTTTCTCACTGCTGCCGCTGGAACTTCTGACATAGCGACGGTCAACGATGGGAGATTCACAACGAACAGATGTTTTACGGTCATTCTGAATTGGATGAACTTCAAAACTGACCCAAGGTTCAGAATTACGTTTAAAGGGCTGGATGTTGAAGGCATGCAGAGATGAGGTTTTGGCACCAGAATCCACTCGCGCCTTGATAGCTGGAATATTCAGTGTCGGGAAAGAGCACCACTCCTGTGAGCCAATAATAAGTTTCTGATTTGTTGTCATGAACATCCCGAGAGGCTGCAGGTAAAAAAGGGCGCTAGTATGCCTGATTTCTATTTAATTTCTAGCCTAACATGATGCTTGAAGAGGGATAAATTTTCATCCTGCCGATGACTGGCCATGAGGATGGTCGTGCGCGACTGTGTGGCCAGATGTTGGAGGAAATAGATAAAGCGATGACGGTTGATATTATCTAGTCCCTGTGTGGGCTCATCGCAGATTAGCAGGGCGGGCTGTTTGACCAGAGCACGGGCAATAAGTACCAGACGTTGTTCCCCATAGGACAGTGCTTTGAATGATACCTGCATCTTGTTTTCAAGGCCTACCAGGCAGAGCCAGCGCTTGGCATGATCAACCTGATTTGAAGAAATGGATTCATAGAGCCCTATGCTATCAAAAAATCCGCTAAGCGTGATTTCAAGCGCAGAACCCGGTACACGATGATTACGATGTAACTCAGGTGATACGATGCCGATAAATTTTTTCAGTTGCCAGATGCTTTCACCACTACCGCGTCGGACACCCAGTATTCTCAGATCATTGCCATAGCACTGTGGGTGATCACCGGTTATCAGATGTAACAAGGTCGACTTGCCTGCACCATTTGGACCAGTAAAGAGGGTATGTTCACCTACATTAATACTCAGGTTCAGACTCGAAAAAATTATATTTTCTCCGTAACTTACCTTGCCGTTAGTTAGCTCGATAAGAGGATCAGGAATATCGGTTTCCTGCAGGCTCTCAGGCCACTCTGGCAAAGCAGTAGCATCAAAATCCAGTAAAGCATGTAAGTCCTGATTCTTCAGTAGATCAGCACGTTCCCCCTGGGCTATCAGCTCACCTTTTTCCAGAATCGCTAGATGGCTGTGCCATTCACTGATTTCATCAAGATTATTCAATAGGAAGATAAGCTGTGTTTCCTGCTGCTTTGACAAATCCGAAAAAAATGCATTCAACTCAAATTTTGACTGTTGATCCAGGCTATCATAAGGTTCATCAAGGATCAGGTAATCCGGCTTTTCAAGAATAGCTTTGGCCAGCAATACTTTACGGCTTTCGCCACTGCTCAATTGACGATAGCCACGGTCTAGAAGTTTCTCCAAACCAAGAAACCGCAGATTCGTCAAATTGCGTTCATCGGTATTGAGCAGTTCACGGACCATACTGCCGGGATCAGGGCGGTCCATGAAATCACTATTATCATTTTTTAGTTCTTCCTCATACAGGATCTGCTGCTGTTCAAATGAAAGCACAGAAAAGCGATGCTCTTTGAATTCTGGCAGTTCTTGCATGGAGACGATAGCCTGAGCCAGGCGCTTTTTGCCTGAACCATTGCGACCTAAGACGGCCCAGCACTGGCCTGGCTCTAGCTGCCAGTGTGAAATACTGAGATCAAAGGCGTGATACTGCTGAAAAATCATGAAAAATTTAGACCCAAGCTACTTCACCTTGACACTTTAAGCCAATTCCAAGACAATTCCCACCCTTTGGAAATTCATGTTTTTCGTATTTTTGGAATTATGTACCCTTAGCTAATCGCGGGTATAAAGAGTATTACTTGGCTAAACAGCCAATGAATCGAAAGTTAAAGAGAATTACGCACCCGTAGCTCAGCTGGATAGAGTACCTGGCTACGAACTAGGGGGTCGCATGTTCGAATCATGCCGGGTGCGCCATATTTTTCCTATTTTAAACAATAAGTTACCCTTTGAAAGTGCTTGCACCTGTAGCGATAGGTTCACGTGCTTGGATCATAAAAGTCTGACCCTGCTTTGAAGCGTCCCTTGATAGCCCATATGTATGGATGAACCGAAGTGTATCTGTGACTGAAATCCCTTTTCCTGAAAAGCAAATGAAAGCGATCATTCATATACATTAAATCATTAATGATTAGTTAATTTTAGCTGACAATTTTTAATAACAAGAATTTCTAGAATATTTTATGCAGGTTATTCAGACGATATTGCCTGTTGCTGCTATTGCATTGACAGGCTATTTTTTTCTATGGAAAAACATCATCACTAGCGCTGAAGGGCTAACATTAGAAAAAATTTCTTTCAATATTTTCATTCCTTGCCTGCTATTTTATGGAACAGCAACCGCTAATTTCCCAGATCATATAGAGTGGAGTCTATTGGCAGGTTTTTATGTGCCTGTTTTTATTATTTACTTAAGCGCCTTATTGATTGGCAAAATGCTGTTTTCCTACAATCTGGTGCAGCTTAGTGTTTTCGGCATGGGTGCATCCTATTCCAATATCACCATTGTCGGAATCCCGCTTTGTCTGCAGCTCTTTGGCGACGAGGCTTTTTTACCACTATTTATCATCATCTCTATCCATAACATCCTGCTTTTTGGCTTTGGGATAATTGTTGCGGAATCAAAAAGAGATTCGACATCAACAATCATTAGACATGGTTTTCAGATTTTTAAATCGTTCTTGAAAAATCCTTTGACATGTAGCTTGGTTGCAGGTATCTGCATCAATATTCTGAATATATCGATTTACTCACCACTAATGAACGCAGTAAATCTGATGTCACAGGCCGCTATTCCTATGTCATTATTTTCATTGGGGGGAGCATTGACACGTTATAAAATAAGCGGTGATATTGGCGCTCCCATAGTGCTTTTAGTATTAAAACTGGTATTGCTGCCAACGCTGGTCTGGTTTTGTGTTTTCCACCTCTTTGAAATAAATACCATATGGGCAGGAACGGCAGTCATGCTAGCTTCTACTCCAGTTGGAATAAGCCCCTATATTTTTTCCAGACGCTACCAAGCTTGTGAAAAGCAAATAGCCTCAGCTGTTGTGCTTTCATCAGCCATATCTGTTGTGACTGCCAGTATATTTATACTATTGCTTTCCTAAAAATCACTTGAAGTCTGAGCTTAGGTAAGTCACGATGAATCAGAGATTCCGAGCTCCTAGAATGCAGGAGCAATAGCTCCTTCAGGTGGTGCCCAAGTTTCACAGGGGGTTGGGTTCCATTTTGAGTTATCAGTCTCACGACGAAAATGGGAAGTAGTAACATATGGCTGGAACAAATACATAGGATCATCAACAATAGTTGTTACAACAAACCATTCTTCTCCAGTGGGCGCAGTAAAACGATTAAAATATTCGGTTAAAATAGCGTCTTCACTATAAGGAATTCCATTTGGTCTGAGATATCCTGGCTCCATTTGAACCGTTATAACTTTTAATGTCCCGCTGGGCGGGGGCGCATCATCTGGATTGGCATTACTACCTCTATTTATTAATATGTTTTCCCAGTCTGCCACACTATATCCCTGCCAACTTCTTTCAAGATTGGCTGCCTCCATCATCATGCTGATTAATGGACGTCTGCCCTCACTGGAGAAATGCAATAGCCGCGTTTGTGTGCCTGCATCAGTATCGATTCTCAATGTATAGTCATCTTCCCAACTGATTTGCAGTCTCGTCGGAACCCGCATAATTCTCGCTGCACCAAACGCTTTACACTGAAGGCCTGCAGCATTATCAGCCTCTAGATCCCAGCTATTGGTAGCGGCTTTACCTGCATCATTAACAGGCACACTCATAGTATCCCCTATGGCAGGGGTCAACATACGATATGCCCAATCCTCAGTGATTAGCGAAACCCATGTGCCTGTCAGATTGATTGGAGCTTCGGTCCTGCCAGGAGCCTGCACAGGCACGGGGCCTCCAAAACGTTGCGCATAGGAAGGAGTTGTTATTACTAGCAATAAAATTGAAATTAAAAAGAACTGAAAAGGCCTGATTAAAGCTTCTTGAAGCTTTTGTTTAACGTAATTCTTCATAAACAGCCTCCAAAAACATTCTTGTTGTCCACTCTCCTGATTCGTAACCATATATGCCGTCATATTCTAGGGAAGGTTGTGCTGCGAATATTTCCTCGAAGGATAATCCATTATCTATCATCATTTGGACGCGATCTCTGATAATAGTCAGCATGTCTCTATATTAATAACCATCAGCTACACTGGCTCATAGACCGT
>JAYQVM010000068.1:0-9084 GCA_038148435.1 Gammaproteobacteria bacterium
GTTTTTTGCAGGTCCTCTAAGCGACAGGTATGGCAGATTGGCCGTACTGAAAGTTGCAGCCATATTTTTTGCAGTGTCAGCGGTTGTTTCGGCACTTGCGCCTTCCTTTCTGCTGCTAGTTTTGGCGCGAATGCTGGGTGGACTGGGTGTTGGCGCTTCGCTGATTGTGGCGCCAATGCTGATTGCCGAATTAGCGCCGGCATCAGAACGCGGCAAGCTGGTGTCCTTTAACCAATTTAATATTGTCATAGGCATCTCAGTTGCATTCTTTTCCAACTTTCTTATTCTGAAACTGGCTCAGGCTGATTTTCAGTGGGTGCAATCTATGAGACTGGACAGTCTCACCTGGCGCTGGATGTTAGGGATCGAACTGCTTCCTGCCGTACTTTATTTTGTATTTCTAGTCAGGGTGCCGGAAAGCCCGCGATGGCTCATTCTGCAAAACAGAGAGTCAGAAGCACTCTCTACGCTTGAAAAAATTGTCGGGCCAAGTGAAGCTGCGGCGGAAATTAAAGATCTTAAAGGCAGTATACATTCTGAGCAGCATGAGCCTGTTGTCCCTTGGAGCACATTAAAAGATCACTCGCTGCGACTGGTACTGATTATTGGCTTAAGCATTGGAGTGTTGCAGCAGATCACGGGCATTAACGCTGTTTTTTACTATGCTCCAATGATCTTTGCCCAGTCCGGTGTTGGGGAGGATGCGGCATTCATGCAGGCCGTTTTGGTGGGTTTGATTAACGTGGTGTTTACGGTTGCCGCCATGCATCTTATAGACAGGCTTGGCAGAAAACAGCTGCTGGTTATTGGGCTTTCAGGGATCGTTTTTTTCATGGGACTGCTGTCCTTCGGATTTGCCTCTGCAACCTATATCCTGAGCAGTTCAGCTTTTACAGGAATGGGCGATGACCTTAAGGTGCTGCAGGCCGCTGGTGTCGTGGGCGTTGTGTTTGACAGTGATATTGCTTTTCAAAGTGCACTTATAGACGTACTTGGAATGGAGCTTTATGAACAGTACAAGAATATTCTGCTCGAGTCCGCTGTAAACCTGCAGCCCATGCTTATTCTGACCGGTATTCTTGGTTTCGTGGCCAGTTTTGCCATTTCCCTGGGCCCGGTTATGTGGGTGCTGTTTTCCGAGTTGTTTCCCAACAGAATCAGGGGTAAGGCGATTTCCTTCGTGGGCCTGGTCAATTCAGCCATAGCCTTTCTGGTGACGCTGATATTTCCCTGGGAGCTTCAAAATCTCGGCAGCGCGACTACCTTTCTGGTCTACTGCCTATTTGCCGGAGTCGGCCTGATTATTGTGGTAAAAATTCTGCCAGAGACCAAGGGTAAATCACTTGAACAAATCGAAGCGGATTTAGTGGGGCTACAAAATGCTTGACCGAATACTAACGGCACTCATCACAATGACATTTTCTATTGGTGTATTCGGTGCAGAACCAGGCCCGACAAAAATTGAAATAGAAAAGCTGGATGACAGTTACCGGCTGCTGCGTGACGGTGAGCCATTTTTTATCAAGGGTGCTGGCCTCGAGTACGGAGACATTCGACTGTTAGCCGCTCACGGCGGTAATGCTATTCGCAACTGGTCAACTGAAAATGCCCAGGAGGTGCTGGATACGGCTTTTGCCAACGGGGTCATGGTGGCTCTGGGTTTGCCTGTTGCACCAGAGCGCTTGGGATTTGATTACAACGATGAGCAGGAGGTATCGCTGCAGAAGGAACTAGTCCGCGGTGAAATTCTGAAGTACCGCAATCACCCCGCATTGCTGGCCTGGATCATCGGCAATGAGCTGAATTTCGATTACACCAATTCAAAAGTCTATGAAGCAGTGAATGATATAGCCGTCATGATCCATGAGCTTGACCCCAATCATCCTGCTACTACAACAGTCGCCGGCTTAGGCATGGACGTGGTAGAAGATCTGAAAATTTTGGCGCCTGACCTCGACATCCTCAGCTTCCAGGTTTACGGAGAGCTCTTTAATGTGCCCGATTTTCTGAAAAAAGCCGACCTGAACAGGCCAGTGTGGATAACGGAGTGGGGTGCCATCGGCTACTGGGAAATGCCTGAAACGGAATGGAAGGCGCCTATTGAAATGACTAGTACCGAGAAAGCGGATGTGTATATGGAGGGCTATAGCAAAAATATTAAGCCGCATCTAGATGTCATCATTGGCTCGTTTGCCTTTCTCTGGGGGCAGAAACAGGAAAGAACGCCTACCTGGTTTGGCATGTTTACCGAGGCCGGAGAGGAAACCCAGGTGGTGGACAATATGCACTACATCTGGAACGGTGAATGGCCCGAAAACCGTTCCCCTGAAATTCGTTCTTTTACGCTGGATGCCCGTACCGCTCATGACGGTGTAATTTTGTCGCCCGGCAGAAAAGTCTCGGCGCGCGTGCGCCTCAGAGACCGGGACAAGGATGAATTACATATTGCCTGGGAGCTAAAGCCGGAAAGCAGGGCATTGGAAGTAGGGGGTGACAGGGAAGCTCGGATTGGCAACTTGCCTCTGGAGATTGTCAGCGAAAAAAATGGGAGGATAGAATTCATTGTGCCGGAAGTGAGGGGTGACTTCCGCCTGTATGTTTACGCCTATGACGGTAACAACCATGCGGCGCATGCCAATATACCGTTCAAGGTCAGGTAATTAAATTACTAGAGGCGGAGTTTAGTACTCAGGTACTTGCCCAGTAGACTCCCTTATCTGAAGCGTGCCGGGAATTATTTCAAGGCGCTGGACCGCTTCCTTGCTCGTAGCTCCCTCGATAACAATCTTAGCGGCGTGCTCTGCCATCTTAGCAAGGGGTTGGGTAATAGTGGTTAGGGTGGGGTAAACCTGCTTGGCCAGTGCGATGTCATCGTAACCGGCCACTGACAACTCGTCAGGTATGACAATACCGAGCCTTTTGGCCGCCCGCATCACACCAACGGCCATATCATCATTTGCTGCAAAAATAGCCGTTGGTGGGGACTTTCTGGCCATAAGTTTTTCCGTGGCTGTTTCACCTGCGCCGACGGAGTTGTCACCCTGAAGAATGAGGGCCTCCTGGATTTTAAGCCCGCATTCCTGCATACCCTTGCGAAAACCTGATAGCCGATTGGCGACGGCCTTGTGGCTGGGCTCACCGGCAATAAAGGCAATAGATTTATGTCCCAGGGAATGCAGGTGATGGACCATCATGCCACTGATCTCCTGATCATTGGTAGATATGGTGCTATGCTTGGGGTCCTTCTTGCCAGGTGACAGGCAAACAACTGTTGTACCGGCAGATTCGATTGTCCTAATGATTTTAGGCATGTTGGAGAGCGGTGCGGCCACTATTATGCCGTCAGGCCGGGCATGATCTATGAGCGATTTGATTTCTCTGATGATATTCCGGTTCTTAGGTCTGCAGGGATGAATTAGAAGATCATAATTATTTTCCCGGCAGGCCTTGAGCACGCCTTCCTGCATATTAATAATGTAGCCTGAGGAGGGGAGCTCATAGGCGGCCGGATCGTCGTAGAGCAGAGCTATGAGATGCGAGCGTTGGCTAGCAAGATTGCGGGCAGAGACGTTTGGCCTATAGTTCAGCTCCTCAATAGCTCTAGATACTCTTTTCTGAGTATCCTCGCTTACATTAGGCTCATTATTAACGACACGCGAAACAGTCTTTATCGATACACCAGCACTCTTAGCAACGTCTTCAAGTGTAGATCTATACATTTAATACCTTAAAAAAACCTCAATTTTCAGTCTGCACCCTTTCAGATGACATTTTATTGCCCAATAGATCAAAAGGGCAGGAAGGATTTTAACTCCCTTATAAAATTAAATATCTAGCGGCAAATAACTACAGCGAATAGTTGACAACGCTGTCAGGTTATCATATAACTTTCCTTAATGACAACGCTGTCAATGTGATTTAAGTGTTGTATTCAATCAATTAAACACTCATTAGATTAAGAATCTACCTCAAGAAAGAGTAAGTGTGGGTACTTAAATTTAGAGGGGAAAGAAAACACGATGATTAAACTGAAAAAATTAAGTTACATTGTTTCTGCTTTAGTGGCTCTGCCTGCGCAACAAGTTTTTGCACAAGAGCAGCTTGAGGAAAGCACAGAGATTGAAACGATCACTGTGACTGCAACTAGGCGTGAAACAGACATTATGACAACTCCGCTTGCCATATCGGCTATGCAGGGGGATCAACTACAAAACCTTGGTTTGGACAATGTCAAAGACCTTAGTTATGCCTTGCCCGCCTTGTCAATTCAAAATACAGATACCAGTGCTCCAATAATTACGCTCAGAGGTGTCCGCTCCACTAACGTTACAGAAGTTGGTGATCCTGCGGTTGGAATACATGTTGATGGTATATATGTCCCAAGGCCGCAAGGCGCAAATGCTTTAATGTTTGACATAGAGAGAGCAGAGCTTGCCAGGGGTCCTCAAGGCACTCTATTCGGCAGAAACTCTATAGTTGGTACCTTAAACATAATCACGGCAAAACCGGATCCTAACGAACAGTCGGCATCTATGACTTTGAATGCTGGACGTTTCAATGAAGAAGCCATACGCGGTCATTTTAATTTACCTATTAACGATCGTTTTGCTCTCAGGTTTGCCTTTATGACCGAGGAAAAGGATTCCTTTCTTGATGGATACTATGACGGCTCTCAGCCGGATTGGCGCTTTCTTCCCCAGTCCGTTCGAAATCAATTTCAGCCTATAACTGATCAAAGTCAGAAAGTTACTGCCACCGATTATTCCTGGTATATGGGATGTCAGGTTTGGCAGACTGGTTGCTGGGCTGACCCGGGTTGGCAGATTGGCTTGCCACAGACAAAAGTAAAGGCTGATGCTTCTACTTTTTACAACAACATTAATCAGCACGCTTATAGGGTCAGTGGTAGGTACATGTTTGATGAAACAAGCGACCTAACATTGCAGTATGAAGTTTTTCAAGATGATGGCGCTGGCTGGCAGAATATGTACTCATGTGAGCAAATGGCACTCCGCGACAATAAGCTTTTGGGCGATCCTCCGGTGTACCCTGGTAATACCTGCTCAGATATTCAGGGAACAGACAATCGATATACTTCTTATGTGAATGTACCAGGGGAAGTTGATATGGAAATCAGGTCTGCAAGAGCAATCTTTACTAAAGACTTTGGAAACTTAGCTCTTACAGCCAGGTACGGAAATCAACAATTAGAACAATACTCACAGTGGGATACTGATGGTGGTGCAAATGCGGCGTACGATATGGCATTGATCATCAATGACTACAAAGCCCAATCAAATGTTGTAGATATTGAGATAAAAAATAATTCTGGTGACCTCGCTTGGGTGGCAGGTGCTTTCTGGATGAAAGAGGACAACGACATGGAAGCCTTCTTCCATGCAACATTAAATGGAGACAGCTTATTTGTTCAGCCTGATAGGGTTGTGGAATCAAAGGCGGTGTTTGGTCAAGTTACTTACCCGCTTAGAGACGATATCTTTTTGACACTGGGAGCAAGGTATACCGAAGATAAGAAGTCTGACGTGGGCGGTGCAAACTATGACTGCAGTGTTTGGAACAGTTGTTATCCCTCCACTGAAATATGGGGCCAAAGGTTTGCATTCACTGAAAATCTTAATGCTTTAGCCCCAGATTTTCACCTAGCTGGAGGAAAGATTGCCGGTGTAAATTGTGAGGCTCAGGGAGGTCCCTATGGCGGCGGACCATACTTTGGTGGCACAGGGTGTTATGTTCAAACATCAGAAAATGACGCTAAAGCCTCTTTTGACAGCACTGATTGGCGTATAGGCTTAGATTGGGATGTGAGTGATACTACCTTTGCATACGGCTATGTCGCTTCAGGTTTTAAGTCTGGAAGTATTGCAGATCAGTATGTAAGGGGAGCCAATACTACTCACCCAGAAGGACCAGGTTCTCGAGTTGACACATCTTATGACACAGAAGACGCCATCACTGCCGAAGTTGGTATTAAAACTAGGCTTCTTGATGGACGTCTAAACTTATCAGCAAACTATTATCATACTAAATATGACGGTAAGCAGTTTACTGGTAATGTCCCGGTCGATACTGTCTTCGCTACTGAGTACAACCGTGAGACTGAACAGGTTGAGGAAGTGCAGCAGGTGGTTACTATTTGGGGCACTCAGAATTTTGGTAACCAGGTAATGCAGGGTTTAGAGCTTGAGTTCGATTGGATAGCTTATGAGGGAGGCAGGATAAACGGATGGGCTACTTTCATGGATACCGAGATTACAGATGATTTTATAACTCAATGGTACTACGGAATGGACGCTCAATTTGGTCGTGCCGGCTACAATGAGTCAATCGCAAACGTTCCTGAAAATGCCGTTAATCTCAAAGGAAATGAGGCGCCTTTTTCACCTGATATTGCTTTCACAATTAGATGGGAACATAACTTTAATCTTGGCGATTTCGGCATCCTGACGTCTTCCCTAAATTATCACTGGCAGTCCGAGGATTACTTGACGATCTGGAATGCTGACAAGCATGTCAATGATCCAGGTGGTTACGGCACTGGTTTCAGTCCGAATGGCGACTACGTTGACCTGCCTGGATACTTCATGGATGACGTAGAAACCTTTGGTGACCACAGGGACAGCTGGTACATGGCCGACCTGCTACTGACCTACAAGACTGCACAAGACGCTCCGTGGTACCTGCAGGCCTATGGCTACAACATCACTGAGGAGGAAGTGGCCTGGTGGCGTCAGGTAGAAGCCGGACAGCCGCGCGGTTCCTACTCTGCACCAGCCCAGTACGGTCTGCGCTTCGCTTACTACTGGTAAACACCAAGATGTGATGGCAGGGTTCTCCCCCTTCTAGTCCTGCCATTACATGCTTAGCTAGCAGATGGTGCTAGCGGATAATTAATGCCCTCTCGAGGGCATTAATTTTTTAAACACCTAAAAAAAGGGACAATGCATGGCCGAGTTGATTCCTGTAGAGGCATTTGACCTGATTATTTTTGGGGGCAATGGTGACCTGGCGTCACGCAAGCTCCTTCCCGCTCTATTTCATCGATTCTGTGACGGTCAGATAACCAATGACAGTCGCATTATTGGGGTGGGCAGGGAGGAACTGGACCAGGCTGCTTTCATCGGTAATTTGAAGCAGGCATTTGAAACCATCAATCCCCTGGCCGTCGATGAAAAATTTCAGCCCTTTTCTGCACTCATCGACTACGTGCAGCTAGATGCGCTTGATCATGGCAGCTGGCAGAAACTTGTAGAGAGACTCAAGGGTCATGAACACAAGGCTACCACTGTCTACCTGGCAACCCATCCCACGCTGTTTGGCTCCATAGCAAATGGACTGAGCAAGAATGGTCTCATCCATGATCAGATGCGCATAGTGCTCGAAAAACCGGTAGGTCATGACTACAAGTCAGCCAGTAATATCAATGATGAGGTCGGGACGTGTTTCAGGGAAAGCCAGGTCTTTCGTATCGACCATTATCTAGGTAAAGAAACTGTCCAGAACCTGCTGGCTCTGCGCTTTGGCAATTCCCTTTTTGAGCCGTTATGGCGCAGAGAAGTGATTGATCATGTCCAGATCACAGTGGCAGAAGACCTCGGTGTGGAAAGTCGTCTTGATTTCTATGATAGGACGGGCGCCCTGCGCGATATGGTGCAAAATCATCTTATGCAGCTGGTTTGCCTGGTAGCCATGGAACCTCCGAGCAGCCTCAGTG
Source organism: Gammaproteobacteria bacterium (assembly GCA_038148435.1). Lineage (GTDB taxonomy): Bacteria > Pseudomonadota > Gammaproteobacteria > Pseudomonadales > Pseudohongiellaceae > UBA5109. The sequence goes on from JAYQVM010000068.1 coordinate 7,733, forward strand.
ATGATTCTGTCAGGGATGAAAAAATCAAAGTGTTGAGAGCCCTGAAGCCCATTGGTGCTGGTGAAGTGAAAACCCATACCGTGAGAGGGCAATACACAGCCGGAGCCGTGGCGGGTGAAGCGGTTAACGGGTATGCCGAGCAGCTTAAAGATGGAAAGTCTTCACAGACTGAGACCTTTGTCGCCATTAAGCTCGAGGTAGATAACTGGCGCTGGTCTGGTATTCCTTTTTACCTGCGCACTGGCAAACGGCTGGAGAGAAAGCACTCGGAAATTCTGATCCAGTTCAAACAGGTGCCGCATTCCATTTTTGATACGGAACATTTCTCCACGCTGCCAAACAGGCTCTCGATAATGCTGCAGCCGGATGAAGGCATGAAGCTAAATATCATGGCCAAGGAGCCAGGACCCGGTGGGTTTAAACTTAAGCCGGTATCATTGGATCTCAGTTTCGAGCAGACCTTCGGAGTGAAATACCCGGACTCCTACGAGCGACTGCTAATGGAAATTTTCAGGGGCAACCAGGCGCTCTTTATGCGCCGGGATGAAATTGAAACTGCTTGGCAGTGGACGGACAGCATCCTAGAAGGTTGGGAATCTGCAGGCCAGTCACTGGAATACTACAAGGCCGGATCGTGGGGCCCGACAGGGGCGTTCCTAATGCTGGATCGCGATGGCAGGCACTGGGCAACAGGCTAGGAGTTCGGCTAATGCAGGTTTTCAGTGATAGGACAGAAGTCTCGGAGGCGCTTGCAGATCACATTCAGTCTAGGCTTAAGGAAGAGCTGGCGGTTAAAGAGCGTGTGTTATTTGTGGCCAGCGGTGGAACAAGCCCGGTGCAGTGTTTTGACCTGCTGTCAGGCAGAGACCTTTCCTGGGAACGCGTAACCGTTTCGCTTTCGGATGAACGCTGTGTGCCTGCCGATCATCCGGAGAGTAATGAAAAACTGGTCCGCGATCACATGCTGAGAGATAAAGCCTCTGAAACTGGCTTTCTATCTCCCGAGGACGATGCGCTTGCCGCCTTGATGCCGGCTGCCTGCACTTTGCTGGGTATGGGAGAGGACGGTCATTTTGCTTCACTGTTTCCCGATTCAGATCAGCTCGAGCAGGGGCTGACCAGCAACAGCCAGGCAGTCAGGGTGGTCACTCCCTCAAGCGAGTTCGAGCGCATCAGTATGACACTGCCGACACTCTTGAACAGTAAGGACATTGTCCTGCTTGTTTTTGGTGAAAAGAAAAAGCAGGTACTGCAAAATTCACAGGGGTTGCCGATCGAACATTTGCTAAAGGCAGCTGACATAAAAATCTTCTGGGCTCCTTAGAGGGTCAATCCAATGCATTCAGTAATTG
>JAYQVM010000069.1:0-8823 GCA_038148435.1 Gammaproteobacteria bacterium
GTTCCAGCTTGAATCCAAGGGCATGAAAGAACTGATCAAACGTCTCAAGCCCAATACCTTTGAAGACATTGTCGCCCTGGTGGCGCTCTATCGACCGGGGCCCCTTGGTTCGGGCATGGTGGATGATTTCATTAGCCGTAAACACGGTGCAGATGTCGCCTATCCGCATCCCTTACTCGAACCCATACTGAAAAATACCTATGGGGTAATTCTTTATCAGGAACAGGTCATGCAAATTGCTCAGGTACTGGCTAATTATAGTCTCGGTGGAGCAGATGTTCTGCGCCGTGCCATGGGAAAAAAGAAACCTGAAGAAATGCAAAAGCAGCGTAAGATTTTCATGGATGGCGCCACCCAGAACCAGATCGACACGAAACAGGCAGAGTATATTTTCGAATTGATGGAGAAATTTGCCGGTTACGGCTTTAACAAATCCCATTCGGCGGCTTATGCTCTGGTTTCTTACCAGACAGCCTGGTTAAAGAGTCATTATCCAGCTCATTTTATGGCCTCAGTACTGTCGGCGGATATGCAGAATACCGATAAGATCGTGGTGCTTGCTGATGAATGCCGACGTATGAAACTGCCTTTGCATGCACCTGATGTCAATCTGGGGCTTTATGGTTTCACCGTGGACTATGAAGCGGGAATGCCTCAGGTGATTTATGGCCTGGGTGCCATCAAAGGACTTGGGGAAGGCCCGATTGAAAACATTATCAAGACTCGCGAGGCAAGCGGCCCTTTTAAAAACCTGTTTGATTTTTGTCAGCGGGTAGATTTGAGTATCATCAACAAGCGTTCGATTGAAGCGCTGATCCGTTCGGGTGCTTTTGACTCGATCAGTCCGGATACCGATCGAGCTATTTTGCTCGTCTCTATGAGTGAAGCCATCAAAACGGCTGAACAGGCGACACGAATTAAGGAGAGCGGGGTTGATGACCTGTTTGGTAACCTTCTGCATGCTGATGCTACCGATGAGGATGTATATGCATCCTACCGTCATATTCGCCTATGGAGTGAGCAGCGACGTTTGCAGGAAGAAAAGGAAAGCCTGGGGCTTTATCTTTCCGGGCATCCGATAAAAGAATATTTGCCTGAGATTGCCAGAATGACCAACCGTCGTATTGCCAATCTGCGGCCAGAAAACTCAGCACAGACGGTGATTGGTCTGATTCATGATATGCGTATCATCAAGAGTAAGCGTGGCGGCAATATTGCGATTCTTACTTTGGATGACCAGAGCGCCCGGATTGAAGTCACGCTCTTCGGGGAAGTTTATGAGTCGGTCAGGGATACCCTCAGCAAGGATGCGATCGTGATGGTGGAAGGGCAGGTCAGTCAGAATGAGTTTGCCGGAGACGGCAGTCTACAGATTCGCGCAAAACGTATCCTGGGCTTTCAAGAAGCCAGACAGGCCTACTTGGATAACATTATCCTACACCTGCAGGAACAGCAGTTATGTGCTGAAAAATTACAGGAGCTTGAAAATATTTTACAGGATTATTTGTATCAGGCCACTGAGGGCGATACTGCCCCGAAAAAAGCCTGTGGCGTTGTGGTTAACTATGCAAGAGAAGGCGTGCAGGGTAAAATCGTATTTGGTGAGTCATGGCGGGTCAGACCCGATGACGATTTACTGCATCGATTGCGTGAACAATATGGTGCCAATGGGGTCAGCTTGAGTTATTAACAATTATGCATCCAGATTTTCTAGAATTCGAACAGCCAATTGCTGAGCTTGAAGTAAAAATCAATGAGCTGAGACTGGTTGGTGCAGATAATAAACTCAATATCACGGAAGAAATCGAAAAACTTCAAGATAAAAGCCGGAAACTGACCACCAAAATCTTTTCTTCGCTTAGCCCCTGGCAGATTTCAATGCTGGCCAGGCATCCCTTGCGGCCGCAGACGGAAGACTATATCGGTTACATCTGTACGGAATTTGAAGAATTACACGGTGATCGCCTCTATGGTGATGACGCTTCTATTCTGGGGGGTGTTGCCTATCTGGATGATCTACCTGTCATGATTATCGGGCATCAGAAAGGCCGCAGCACCGAAGAAAAAGTACGGCGAAATTTTGGCATGCCGAAACCTGAGGGTTACCGTAAGGCAAGGCGCCTGATGTTGCTTGCTGAACGCTACCAACTGCCGGTTCTGACATTTATCGACACGCTTGGTGCATATCCGGGTGTTGATTCCGAGGCAAGGGGAATTAACGAAGCCATTGCCGAGAATATGGCGATCATGTCTCGATTGAAAATACCCATCATCGCAACGGTCACCGGTGAAGGAAATTCTGGTGGCGCCATTGCCATTGGAGTGAGTGATTACCTAAACATGTTGGAATATTCGACCTATTACGTCATCTCTCCAGAGGGTTGTGCCACCATTTTATGGAAATCAGCGGATTTCAAAGCTGCAGCTGCCGAGGCAATGGGCGTAACTTCCAGTCGCCTCGAAGAGTTAGGTATTGTGGATCGCAGCATTCAAGAGCCGCTTGGTGGCGCCCATCGGGATATGCAATTAACGGCAAGCCGGCTCAAAGACGTGCTGTTGGAGCAGATTCATCAGTTGCGCAACATGGATACCGACTCCTTACTGGAAAGACGTTATAAACGTCTAATGCGGCATGGCGCGTCTAACTGAACATGCCTTCCTGCAAGACCTTTCTGATTTAAGCTATTCTTCCCGGACAAGGTTTTGGGTGGCCTACAGTGGCGGGCTGGATTCCCAGGTGCTGCTGACGCTGGCCAGACGAACTCTGCCGCTTTCTCAACTTAAAGCCATTCATCTGCATCATGGCTTGCATCCCGAAGCGGACGAATGGCAGAGACATTGTCAGCAATACTGTCAAGCAAACAGCATCCCCCTTCAAGTGAAGACACTTGCGCTGAAGCCCGGGAGCAGTCTCGAGTCGCGGGCCAGGGAAGCGCGTTATGCCGTATTTGCTGATCAGTTGGAAGCCGGAGATATTCTGTTAATGGCGCACCATCAGGATGATCAGATCGAGACCATGCTGTATCATCTGCTTCGGGGCAGTGGTCCAAGGGGTCTGGGCGGCATTCCTGCCAGCAGGCCCTTGCGGGATGCTCAGTTGGCAAGGCCCCTGTTGAATTACTCACGACAAGAGATCAAGGAATTTGCGGAGACTAATGCCCTGAGCTGGGTTGAAGATCACAGCAACCAGAACACCGCATTTGACCGTAATTTCCTGCGACACACGATTATACCAGCACTTAAGCAACGCTGGCCTGAAGCCGGCAAGGCTTTTCAGCGCAGCGCTGGCCTGCTGCAGGAAGCTGGCTTGCTGCTCAATGAGCTTGCCCAGCTAGACGCAGGCTTTAATTTCAATACTGTCACGCCGTACTTGCCGCTGGCGGGTATCAAAATGCTTGAGGCAAGCCGGCAACGTAATCTGCTGCATCAATGGTTTGCTGCGCTGGCTCAAACCTATACACTGCCGATGCCAGGGTTTGAGGAATTGCGCAAGCTGGTAAGCGAGTTGATACCAGCAGCTGAAGATGCCAAGCCGCTGGTAAGTTGGAAATCCGAGACTGTCAATGTGCAGGCAAGGCGATTTCGTGACTGTCTCTACGTGCTAAAAGACTTTGCCGACTCAGCCCCCGAGGATGTTTATACCTTATCGCCTGAGCAGTCGCTGCAACTACCCGCCTGTCTGGGGACTGTCAGTTTGCGAAAGGCAAAGGCGAATGAGCTTGGCTTTTCCCTGACTGGCAATCAATTGACTGAGATTCGGTTTAGTGCCGATGAAAAAAGTGTAAAACCTTATGGCAGACGAACCCGTTCACTAAAAAAAATATATCAGGATTATGCCGTACCACCATGGTTGCGGGATCGCGTTCCGTTGCTGTATATCGATGATCAGCTGGCAGCACTTGCCGATCTGTTTGTCTGTGACTGGGCAGCCGTTAATGAGGGTGAAAACCGCTTCAATTTGAGCTGGTACAGAGCAGATATTCATTGTGGATATTAGGGTGTTCTGGTAACCTGTAGCTCCATCTATGTTTCACTAAGATGGGCTGAGAATGACTCGATATATATTTATTACCGGTGGTGTGGTTTCCTCTCTCGGTAAAGGCATAACCTCAGCTTCCCTGGCAGCAATCCTCGAAGCACGTGGTCTGAAAGTGACCATGCTGAAGCTTGACCCCTACATCAATGTTGACCCTGGCACCATGAGCCCTTTTCAGCATGGCGAAGTGTTCGTGACGGAAGACGGCGCCGAAACGGATCTGGATCTGGGTCACTATGAACGCTTCATTCGTACCACCATGAGCCAGGCCAATAATTTTACAGCCGGCCGGGTGTATGAGGATGTGATTAAGAAAGAGCGCCGGGGTGATTACCTGGGAGCCACGATTCAGGTCATCCCGCATATCACGGATGAAATCAAATTGCGTATCGAGCAGGGAGCTGGTGATGCCGATGTTGCACTGGTCGAGATTGGTGGAACCGTGGGTGACATAGAGTCACAGCCTTTCCTCGAAGCGGTACGCCAGATGAAAGTGGAACTGGGATCCTCGCGGGCACTGTTTCTGCATCTGACGCTGGTGCCTTATATCACTACGGCGGGAGAAACCAAGACCAAGCCTACTCAGCACTCTGTCAGAGATCTGCGTTCCATCGGCATACAGCCGGATGTCCTGGTCTGCCGCTCGGAGCATGAAATACCGGAATCGGCTCGCAAGAAAATTGCCCTGTTTACCAACGTGGAATTGCCAGCCGTCGTATCCCTGCAGGATACAGCTACAATCTATTCGGCGCCGATGATTCTGCACAAAACCGGCTTGGATGAGATTATTGTCGAGCGTTTCAAGCTGAATTGCGCGCCGGCTGACCTATCAGAATGGCAGGAAGTGGTTGACCGCATCAGTTCGCCCAAGCAGGAAGTGGTGGTTGCCATGGTGGGTAAATACATGGATCTGCTGGATGCCTATAAGTCTCTGATTGAAGCCATCAAACATTCGGGGATACACACAGCCACCGAGATTACCACCCGCTATATCGATGCCGAGACCATTGAAAATGAAGGCACAGGTATTTTGCAGGGCGTGGATGCCATCGTGGTGCCAGGCGGGTTTGGTGAACGCGGTATCGAAGGCATGATACTGACAGCTCAGTACGCCCGTGAAAACAAGATTCCCTATCTGGGCATCTGTCTGGGCCTTCACATAGCCGTCATTGAATTTGCCAGGCATGTGCTCGGCCTGAAAGGGGCTCACAGTACCGAATTCGATAGGGATTGCAGTGATCCGGTGATTGCCCTGATCACTGAATGGATGGGGGCCGATGGTGTCACCGAACAGCGTGATGAGAATTCAGACCTGGGCGGCACCATGCGCCTGGGTGGTCAGCAATGCCGGCTGGAGGACAACTCCATCGCCAAAGATGCTTATCAAAAAGACGTGATCGTTGAGCGTCATCGCCATCGTTATGAAGTGAACAATAATTACGTCGAGCAGCTGGAGGCGAAAGGCCTGAAGATTTCCGGCAAATCCATGGATGCCAAACTGATGGAAGTGATAGAGCTGGAGGATCATCCCTGGTTCCTGGCGTGCCAGTTTCACCCGGAATTTACCTCGTCGCCACGTGATGGGCATCCCTTGTTCACGGGCTTTATCAAGGCAGCAGTAGAAAGCAGCAAGAAAAGCTGAGGCGGAAGGCATGCAGAAAATTTTACAGCTTGGCGATATCTCCATAGGCAACAAATCGCCGATGATTCTGGTCGGCGGGCTGAATGTGCTGGAATCGGAAGAGCTGGCCCTGGAAATCGCTGATACCTTCAAACGCACTTGTGAGCGTCTTGGCATTCCCTTCGTCTTTAAGGCTTCCTTTGATAAAGCCAATCGCTCGTCGAAGAATTCCTACCGTGGTCCCGGGCTGGAAAAAGGCTTGCGTATGCTGGCTGCGGTCAAGCAAAACTTCGCGGTGCCTTTGTTGACGGATGTGCATGAAACCTTTCAGGCGCAAGCGGCAGCCGAGGTTGTGGATATCATCCAGTTGCCGGCATTTCTGTCACGGCAGACTGATCTGGTGGTCGCCATGGCCAAATCCGGGGCGATCATCAATATCAAGAAAGCGCAGTTTCTGGCACCGGCCGAAATGCAACATATCATTGCCAAATTCAAGGAGGCCGGCAATGAAAAGCTCATGCTGTGTGAACGCGGTAGCAGCTTTGGATACAACAACCTAGTGGTCGATATGCTGGGGTTTCCCATACTCAAGAGTTTCGGTTTTCCGGTGCTGTTTGATGTCACGCATGCACTGCAGATGCCAGGCGGCAGAAGTGACAGTGCCGGTGGCCGCCGAAAGGATATCACCAGTCTGGCCAAGGCGGGGATAGCCCAAAAAATTGCAGGCCTGTTTCTGGAGGCGCACCCGGACCCAGATAAAGCTCTGTGTGACGGACCCTGTGCATTACCGCTTGCACAACTCGAACCATTTTTAACCCAACTAAAGGCGCTTGATGAACTGATCAAGGCACAACCAGACATCGACACGGCCTGAAACATAGATATGTCATTCATGAAGGAAGGTAACAGTGAGCAGTATTAAAGATATTAAAGCCAGAGAAGTACTGGACTCTCGGGGTAATCCAACCGTTCAGGCCGACGTTATTCTAGAAAGTGGTGAATGTGGAACAGCCTGCGCGCCATCGGGCGCCTCTACCGGTTCGCGGGAAGCCCTGGAATTGCGTGACAAGGATCCATCGCGCTATGGCGGCAAGGGCGTATTGAAAGCCGTGCAGGCCGTTAATGAGGATATCCGGAAGGCACTGCTGGGTCAGGACGCTAGCCAGCAGACTCACATCGACCAGATGATGATTGAGCTGGACGGCACCGAGAATAAGGCCAAGCTGGGAGCCAACGCGATACTAGCGGTCTCTCTGGCAGTAGCCAAGGCTGCAGCAGTGGCCAACAAGGAAAGCCTGTATGCCTATATTGCCGGGCTGGATGGGGGTAATACGGCCTACACCATGCCGGTGCCTATGATGAATATCATCAACGGGGGTGAGCATGCCGACAATAATGTTGATATCCAGGAGTTCATGATTCAGCCGGTAGGGGCCCCCACTTTTTCCGAGGCTCTGCGCTATGGTGCTGAAGTGTTTCATGCGCTCAAGTCGGTGTTAAACGCGCAGGCCCTGAATACGGCAGTCGGTGATGAAGGGGGCTTTGCACCCAATCTGCCGTCTAATGCCGCGGCGATTGAAGCCATTCTCAGTGCCATCGACAAAGCAGGCTTCAAGGCTGGCAAGGATATCTGTCTGGCGCTGGATTGTGCTTCCTCGGAATTCTACCGGGACGGGCAGTATCAGCTCAGCGGTGAAGGCAAGTCTTACGACAGTGAAGGCTTTGCCGATTACCTGGTAGAGCTCTGTCGGCAGTATTCGATTCTGTCCATCGAGGACGGTATGGATGAAAGTGACTGGGAAGGTTGGGCTACGCTGACACGTAAGCTGGGTGACAAGGTTCAGCTGGTGGGTGATGATCTCTTTGTCACTAATACTCGCATTCTAAAAGAAGGTATCGACAAGCAGATTGCAAATTCCATTTTGATCAAGTTCAACCAGATTGGCAGCCTGAGCGAAACGCTGGCGGCCATCAGTATGGCAAAAGCGGCAGGCTATACGGCCGTGATTTCTCATCGTTCCGGTGAAACGGAAGACACTACGATCGCTGATCTGGCGGTGGCGACCTCGGCTGGGCAGATTAAAACCGGTTCACTGTGCCGCTCAGATAGAGTTGCCAAGTACAACCGCTTGTTGTTTATTGAAGAGGAACTCGGCAACCTCGCCAGATATCGAGGCCTTGAGGAATTCAGCAGAGCATAAAGCCTGTGGGAGGCCAGCTTGAAGCTATTGATAGCTGTATTGTTTGTCATTCTACTCGGACTGCAATATCGCCTGTGGGTCGGCGAGGGAAGTTTTGCGGATATTGTTCGGCTCAGTGATGAGCTGGACCGACAAAGCCAGGAAAATACTGAACTGTCCGCACGTAATGCTGCGCTGATTAACGAGGTGGAAGAACTACAGGATGGCATGGATGCCATCGAAGAGCATGCACGCAATGAACTTGGCCTGATCCGGGACGGTGAAACATTCTTTTTAATTATTGAAGACGAAGCGCAAACTGGCAGGGAAACCCAAACCGAGCCAGCCAGCGACTAGCCAAGAGGCAGTACTTTTTGCCAAAGCAGACGACAAGTTCAAGCAGTGCTTACTGGGCCGTGGTACCGGCTGCGGGGATTGGCAGCCGAATGAACAGCAGCATTCCCAAACAATATCTGAGAATAAATGAGCGGGAAGTGCTGGCGTGGACGCTGGAGAGCCTTCAAGATTTCGACAGACTGCAAGGCATCATAGTAGCGCTGCATCCTGAGGATCGCTATTTTGAAGAGCATCTGGCCGAGGCGTTCCCGGATGTTATCTGTGTGACTGGCGGCGCCGAGCGCCTGCACTCCGTTGCAGCCGGTCTTTTGGCGATTCAGGACCGGGCTGCCGAGGATGACTGGGTGTTGGTGCACGATGCGGTGCGGCCCTGCCTGCACCCGGATGATCTGCACAGGCTTGTTTATACACTAGAGAAAGAAAGCGTCGGCGGAATTCTGGCTATGCCGGTGGGAGATACCCTGAAACGGGCCGACGCGCAGGGAGAAGTCAGCGCAACCCTGCCACGGGAGGATTACTGGCTGGCAGCAACACCGCAGATGTTTAGATTTGCGCCGCTCATCAAGGCCATTACGCTGGCCTTGGATGAGAATCGCATTGTCACTGATGAAGCGGCAGCCCTGGAATAC
>JAYQVM010000070.1:0-8808 GCA_038148435.1 Gammaproteobacteria bacterium
AACTACTAGAGATAGTTAACCTTAAATGCGGAGTAAGACAATGCCTAAACTGAAAGTCCATAGCGGCGCTGCAAAGCGCTTCAAAAAAACCGGATCCGGGCTCAAGCGCAAAAGTGCTTATAAAAGCCATATCCTTACCAAAATGAGCACTAAGCGTAAACGTCAGTTGCGGGGAACCTCACCGATTCATCCTGCCGACATGAGTAATGTTAAACGCATGCTGCGTCAGAATTAGGGGAGAGGAAGAAAAATGGCCAGAGTCAAACGAGGTGTTGTTGCACACCGTAAACACAAGAAAGTTTTAAAACAAGCCAAAGGTTACTATGGTGCCCGCAGTCGTGTATTCCGGGTTGCTAAGCAGGCGGTCATTAAAGCTGGGCAATATGCCTACCGGGACCGTAAACAGAAAAAGCGTGTTTTTCGCTCACTGTGGATTACCCGAATCAATGCGCAAGCTCGGGTTAATGAGATCAGTTACAGTCGTCTTATGGCAGGTCTTAAAAAAGCGGGTATCGAAGTTGACCGCCGTGTGTTGGCGGACCTTGCTGTCAATGACAAGCCAGCATTTGCTGTAATTGCTGAAGAGGCAAAAGCGGCATTCGCCTAAGGGTTCTCCAGTCGAGACCTGAGTCAGGTATGGATAATCTGGAAACATTGACAAGTAAGGCCCTTCAGGCCATTGCCCAAGCGCAGGACATCGCTAGGCTTGAGAATCTGCGGGTCGAATATCTTGGCAAAAAAGGTTCTCTGACTGAATTGTTGAAAAGTCTTGGTAAGTTGCCGACCGAAGAACGCCCTGAGGCCGGTGCTTACATTAATCAGGCGAAACAGGAAGTTCAGTCAGCCATCAATGAGCGAAAATTAGTTTTGGAGTCCGATGCCACCGCTTCTCTTCTAGAAAAAGAAGCGGTAGATGTCACACTGCCAGGCCGGCGTCAGCTGGCGGGTGCTTTGCATCCAATAACAAAAACAATCGAACGTATTGAAGATATCTTCACAGCTGCTGGCTTCCAGACCGTCACGGGCCCTGAAATTGAAGATAGCTATCATAATTTTGAAGCGCTCAATATTCCTGAGCATCACCCGGCACGTGCTATGCATGATACGTTCTATTTTGATGCTAGCACTCTCTTACGTACCCACACATCCAATGTACAGGTACGCACTATGGAAAAAGGCAAGCCACCATTCCGGTTTGTCTGTCCGGGAAGGGTCTATCGTTGTGATTCTGATTTGACTCATACCCCGATGTTTCATCAGTTTGAGGGTGTCCTGGTGGATGAGCAGGTCAGTTTTGCTGACCTCAAAGGTATGGTGCAGGACTTCCTACAGGCTTTCTTTGAAGCTGAACTGGCCACACGTTTTCGGCCTTCCTACTTTCCCTTTACCGAACCCTCGGCAGAAATTGATGTACATTGTGTTTCCTGCCATGGCAAAGGCTGTCGCGTCTGCGGTCAAAGTGGCTGGCTTGAGGTTGGCGGCTGCGGCATGATTCACCCCAAAGTACTTGAATACGCCGGTGTGGATGCCGAGAAATACAATGGTTATGCCTTTGGTATGGGAGTCGATCGCTTAGCCATGTTGCGCTATGAAATCAAAGACCTACGTCTTTTATTTGAAAATGATTTGCGTTTTCTAAAGCAGTTTTCGTAAAGGGATTGAGAGTATGAAATTCAGCGAAAACTGGTTGCGGGAATGGGTTAATCCTAAAATTAATACTAGTACTCTGTTACAGCAACTCACTATGGCCGGCCTTGAAGTTGATTCTGTTGAGCCAGCGGGAAATACCTTCACGGGTGTCGTTGTGGGTGAAGTGCTTGAGGTGAACAGGCATCCCGATGCAGAAAAGCTCAGTGTCTGTCAGGTCAGCGATGGCATAAAAACCTTTCAGGTGGTGTGTGGTGCACCCAATGTTGCTGCGGGTCAGAAAGTACCCTTTGCACAGCTTGGTGCGGTACTTTCGGAAGACTTTACCATCAAAAAAGCTAATCTGCGTGGCGTGGAGTCTCATGGAATGCTATGCGCTGCCGAAGAGCTGGGACTGGCTGAAAAGTCCGATGGCATCATGGTCCTGGCCCAGGAAGCAACCGTCGGAGAAGATTTTCGTTCCTATATGGGGCTTAATGACAGCATCATCGATGTCGACCTGACCCCGAACCGCGGAGATTGCCTCAGTATAGCTGGCCTGGCCCGAGAACTAGCGGTCATGAACAACCTTGCTGTTACTGAACCCGAGATACAGCCTGTTTCTGCCAGCATAAAGGATACCTTTCAGGTTGAAGTGCAAAGCCCCGAGGATTGTCCGCGATATCTGGGCAGGGTGATACGCAATGTCGATATTCATACCAAGACGCCGGTCTGGATGCAGGAAAAACTACGCCGTGGTGGTATTCGTAGTATTGAACCAGCCGTGGATGTGACCAACTATGTCCTTCTAGAGCTAGGACAACCCATGCATGCCTTTGATCTGGATGTTCTAAAAGGGGGGATTCAGGTTAGACGCGCTCATCAGGCCGAGAAACTCGTCTTGTTAGATGGTCGGGAAGTAGAGCTTACTTCAGACACCCTTTTGATTACTGACCATGAAAAACCCATTGCCATGGCGGGTGTGATGGGCGGAGACCATAGCGGTGTCAGCGAAAAAACACAAAATCTTTTCCTTGAAAGTGCCTTTTTTAACCCAATGGTGATTGCCGGTAAGGCACGGCAGTACGGCATGCATACCGATGCTTCTCACCGGTTTGAGCGAGGAGTTGACTACGAATTAGCTCGTAAAGCCATTGAGCGTGCTACGCAATTGCTGCTGGACATCATGGGAGGTGATCCAGGCCCTGTTATTATCGCCGAAGCCTCATTGCCTGAGTCGCCAAAGGTGAACCTGCGAGCTGAGCGCATCACAAGTTTGCTGGGGACCAAAATTGCCGCTGAAGAGATTGAGCATATTATGCAGGGACTGGGTCTGAGTCTGCTCAGAAAAAATCAGGATAGCTGGCAGTTTCAGGTGCCTTCCTGGCGTTTTGACCTGGCGATCGAAGTTGACCTGATTGAGGAAATTGCCCGTATCCATGGCTACGACAAACTGCCGAGCTCCACGGCAGCTAGTCCGGGAAAACTGCAGCAGGCCAGTGAGTTGTCGGTGTCATTCCGTCGTTTAAGAAATAGTTTAAATTCTTATGGATATCAAGAAGTTATAAGCTATAGTTTCGTGAATCCTGAACTTGAAAAACAGCTGGCTTTAGCCGAGCAGGAAGTCATTCCACTAAGTAATCCAATCTCTTTGGATATGTCGGTGATGCGCCGAAACCTCTGGCCGGGTTTGCTGCAAACGCTAAAGTATAATCAAAACCGGCAGCAGGAGCGTGTCAGAATATTTGAATCCGGTCTGGTATTTTATCGTGCCAACGGCGAGATCCAGCAGAAAATGAAGCTGGGTGGTTTGCTATGGGGTAGCTCAAACACTGAACAGTGGGGCCGGCCAGCAAGATCCGTGGATTTCTATGATGTCAAAGGTGATGTCGAAAACCTGCTGGCGATGAGTAATGATGCCGGTGATTTCACTATACTTAAAGCAGAACACCCGGCATTGCAGACCGGTCAGAGTGCCTGTGTCATGAGGGGTTCACATCAGGTTGGCTGGTTGGGCGCCCTGAATCCGCGTATTCAGCAGAATCTGGATATTCCTGGAAAGGTATATCTGTTTGAACTGGATGCCGAAGTCATTAGGGCAGCCAGTTTGACCCGTGTAACAGCCCTATCGCGCTTTCCTTCAGTACGCCGGGATCTTGCTATTATAGTTGATACGACTCTTGCCTTCAGTGAATTGGAGGCTGTTCTCAGGGGACAGGGGGGGGATAATCTTGAATCCATTGTGCTATTTGATGTTTACCAGGGCGATAAGATTGCATCAAGTAAAAAGAGCCTGGCTTTGGGGCTCACATTTCAGCATCCGTCACGCACCCTGCAGGATGAAGAAGTGAATGATATAATTAATAGCTGTATCAAGGTTCTAGAAGAACAATTTAATGCAGAATTAAGGTGATTTTAGCGAAAACATAGGCCATAATTATTAGCCCAGATAGAAATGTGGCCTACATGAAAATTGAAAACTATTTAATCAAAAGGCGTGAACATGGGTAGTGGAGCACTGACGAAAGCTGAGATGGCTGAAAGGCTCTTTGACGAAATGGGTCTTAACAAGCGTGAAGCTAAGGAACTAGTTGAGCAGTTTTTTGAAGAAATCAAGCAATCGCTGGAAAACAATGAGCAGGTAAAATTATCTGGTTTTGGTAATTTTGATCTGCGTGACAAGCGAGAGCGGCCTGGACGAAATCCAAAAACCGGTGAAGAAATTCCAATTCAGGCACGACGCGTGGTGACCTTTCGAACGGGGCAAAAACTCAAATCAAGGGTAGAGGCCTATGCTGGAACCGAGTCATAATGCCGAATTAGCTGAAATCCCGGCTAAACGATATTTCACGATTGGTGAAGTTAGTCAACTGTGCGAAGTAAAACCGCACGTGTTGCGCTACTGGGAACAGGAATTTACTCAGCTAAAACCGGTCAAACGTCGCGGTAACCGTCGTTACTACCAGCGTCAGGATGTCATTCTGATTCGTCAGATACGTTCCTTGCTATATGATCAGGGCTTCACCATAGGTGGTGCACGCCAGCGTATGGCAGGCAATGATATGCCCAGAGTAGCGCCGGCCATGAATCAGGAGTTGGTCCGGGAATTAATTGAAGAAATCGAAGAAGCACTGACTCACCTGACTTCTTAGTTTATCTTTTCACTTATCGGAGTGTAGCGCAGCCTGGTAGCGCACCACACTGGGGGTGTGGTGGTCGTCGGTTCAAATCCGGCCACTCCGACCAATTTCTTTTCTCCTAGCATCCTTATTAGTCAAAAATACCCTTTTTTATAGTATCTTTATTCAATACTAGTCTATAGTTGTTACTAGAATTTTTGCTATATAAAGTCATTTTGGTGGTACATCCTCACATAAGCGAGCCGCATTTATTAACTCTGAAAAAAAATATCAGGCGGGCAGATTCCGAATAGTAATAAGTTGAGCATGAGTAAAAAAAAGGAGATTTAGAGCTATGGAAAAAAATATTATTTTAATTTTCTTAAGTGTTTTTATCGCAAATACAGCGAATTCTCAGATAGGCAATGAAACTGGTTTTCTGGATCGGAGTCTTGAGGTAGATGGTGTCAATCATAAATATCAGATTTATCTACCTCGGGACTATGATGAAGAACGTAACTAGCCTGTAATCCTGTTTTTACACGGTGGTGGTGAGCGAGGAGATAATGGTCTGGCCCAAACCCATGTCGGATTGGGTCGTGCTATTAGATTTAACCCTGAAAGATGGCCAGCAATAGTGATATTTCCACAAGCCGCTGAGGGTGAATTTTGGATTGGAGAAACCGCTGAAATCGCGATGGCTGCTCTTGATCAAACAATTAACAACTATTCCATTGATGAGTCAAGAATATATCTGACAGGACTTTCTTTAGGCGGTGGAGGTACTTAGTATATTAGTTATCAATATACTGAGCGCTTTGCTGCAATTGTTCCAATATGCGCTTATGTTGAAGTGGGTGATCGTAAAATTATTGAATTCCAAGAAGATCAGGATGCATTTTCACAGTTGGCTCAGGATATTGCCGGTATTCCGGTCTGGTTGGTTCATGGTGAAGATGATCAAGTGATTTCTCTAGAGCAATCTCGTCGTATGGCTTTTGCTCTAGAAGCTGCAGGTGCAAATGTTACATACACTGAATTACCAGGGGTAAACCACAACTCATGGGATGCGGCATACACAAATGAAGCCTTAATAGAATGGCTGTTTAGTCAAAGTAAATAATTTATTTCTAGTCTGATTTAGGTATGGTGGGATCCTTAGTAATTAACTGCAATAATTAAAAAGAGGAAGAATGTTATGCGTTATCTGCTGTTTTTATGGGCTTTACTTCTGGCCAACTTAAGTGTTCAGGCTCAAGATTTCACTGAATTTGAAGACGTCATGAATGCGATGGGAGTTAATCTGGAAGATGTAGTGATCACTTCACAGGAAATTGCGCCGGGCGTACATGTGCTGTTTGGCAGTGGCGGTAACATCCTTGCTTCAATCGGAGAGCAGGGTACGCTGCTTGTCGATAGCCAGTATGCTCAACTTTATGAAAAAATTCAGCGTAAACTGCGAGAGTTGGGAAGCAATGGCGTCAATTTCACTATAAATTCGCACTTTCATTTCGATCATGCCTTTGGCAATCCTTTGCTTGTCGATGATGGTGCATGGATTATCACGCATGCCAATGCCCGTCGTTCAATGGCCGGTGAGCATCGTATTGATATGGTGGCCATGGCATATACACAACCGCCTTATCCTAAGGGTGCTATGCCTGTTATCACCTATGATGACCACATGCAGTTTCATTTTAATGGTGAAACCCTTGACCTGATGCATTTCAGCCCTGCACATACAACTGGCGATACAGCCATTTATTTTCGTAATGCCAATATTGTTCATATGGGTGATGTTTTTAACGCTTCCTACCCCTTCATCGATACCGGCAATGGCGGTGATATTGATGGGATGATCGAGTTTTGCCAGGGTGTGCTGAATCTTATTGATCCGTCTGCGGCCGTGTTGCCGGGACATGGTCCAGTTTTGGCTTATCGGGATCTGGAAGATTTTGTTAACATGCTTGTAACAGTGCGGGATAGAATCGGTCTGCTGATTGATGCCGGATCGACTCTTGAAGAGGTAATCGCTGCGCAGCCGACCAGAGAATTTGATGAGCGTTACGGGGACCCTGCACGGTTGATTAACCGGGCATATATGAGCCTGTCGCGCTAGATAACGCTGTGCCATCATGCCAAAATGCCAAGCAGCTGTGAGGATTGGGGGTTTACCAAACAGTTTGAATAAACCCATGAAGAATTTACAATGGGGCAATATAAACAAGGTTGGTGTATAGCGTGAACCGGCTGCTGGGTTTGGATTCATCAATAAAATACAAGAGAGAGAGAATGAAAAAGCATATACCAAATATCTTTTATTATTTATGGCTTTTCCCTGTTTTTTTCCTGTTGGTACAACCCTTAGCAATGGGTAGACCAAAATTATTTCCAGGCTTTTTGTATGTGGACAGCCCTTACGTGGAAATGCAGGATACCGAATCCAATCAGGCCAGAGTGTCTTTCACGATACAAAATATGCACGCAAGCGATCCACTGGTACTCCTGAGCATATCAGGAGAGTCGCTGGAAGCATCGATAGAACTAGAGCAGCTTGTGATCAATCCTGGTGAAATTTCACCAACTGTATATGCATTGGTTACGTTCACAAACGATTACATCGTTAATGACGGCAACCTGTATCTCGGTATTCTGGTCCGTCGAGGTCTTGAAGCTATGGAATACGTGGAAGCGATTGAAGATCCGCGTGCCTTGGCTAGGGTGCCCCTGGGGTTCAAGTTGCAGAAATCAGGTATTCCGAACGAAGATGAGTACCTGGTGCCTTTTCAAGTCAGGGATTGACCGGGATCAGGCGATCACTTTCATAGAGATAAGAGGCTGACAGCCCCTCGGCTCAGTAAAAAAGAAACCGCTTAAGCGGTTTCTTTTTGGGTGGTATACGGACAAGGGTTGAGGAGACTGGACAATCTCAAGCAGCATCGGAGTCTTTTCCTGCTAGGGCCCTTCACTGAAAAATTCTAACAAGGCCTCGGTTGTTTCTGCTGGAGCTTCTTCTGCTAAATAGTGACCGCAGGGAAGGGCAGAACCACTCACCTGCTCAGCCCACTTTTTCCATTCCTCGATGATATTGTATTTTCGCTCGACAAAGGCGCCCTGGCCCCATAACGCCAGAACGGGACATTGAATTTTGTTGTTTTGGTCAATATCCAACTGGTCGTGCGCCAGATCAATGCTGGCAGCCGCACGATAATCTTCGCAACTGGCATGGATCATTTCTGGCGTCAGGCAACGCAGGTACTCTGCTAGTGCATCTGACGTGAATGCATTACTGTCCAGGCCCCATTGCTCCAATTTTTGATGGAGAAAACTAGCAGGGTCTGCGGCAATCATTCTTTCGGGTACATCATAGGCTTGAATGAGAAAAAACCAATGATAATAGGCCTTGGCAAACTCCATATCGGTACTTTTATACATGCTATAGGTAGGCGCTATATCCAGGACAGCGAGTTTTTGAACGGCAGCTGGGTGATCCAGGGCCATTCGGTGAGCCACTCTGCCACCCCGATCATGCCCAGCGACATAAAAAGACGAAAAGCCAAGTGAACGCATCAGTGCCACCTGGTCATTTGCCATTTGTCTTTTGGAATAGGGGCTGTGATCAGCTCTTGTTGCGGGTTTGCTGCTATCACCATAACCGCGCAAATCACTGAGCACCACGGTAAATTGGTCACTTAGTTTAGGCGCTACTTTATGCCACATGACATGTGTCTGCGGATAACCATGTAATAGGAGAAGAGGTGGTCCCTGACCGGCGATAACATAATTGATCGCCAAATTCTGCCGGGTGAAAAGC
Source organism: Gammaproteobacteria bacterium (assembly GCA_038148435.1). GTDB lineage: Bacteria > Pseudomonadota > Gammaproteobacteria > Pseudomonadales > Pseudohongiellaceae > UBA5109. The sequence continues at coordinate 8,560 of JAYQVM010000070.1, forward strand.
TGCTGTTTAAAATCTTCGAGCATAGTTTTTTACCAGTATTAATGATTTATAAAAATGTGCTACGTTGGCTTGTGGCGATTATGCTAGGATTTGAGTAGATGTTTAGCAATGCAAGTTTGAACATCTTCCTATAATTATAACTAATTGAAAATTAAAATTATTCTAAATCCAATTGAATTATTGTTCTTCTCTTATAAAGCAGGGACTCACCATGACAATACAACAACGATTAGTAACGCTACTATTCTT
>JAYQVM010000071.1:0-8646 GCA_038148435.1 Gammaproteobacteria bacterium
TGAGAATATATTTGGTTGGGTTACAGATTCAAAAAATGTTCTAGAGGCTCTTGAAAGATAGTAGGTATTTTTCAGATTTCTATAAACTCGATTTGGGGAAAGAGACTACTTTAATATAAGTACTTATCAAGGGGTGTTGCCAGTTCCAGTTAAAGGGTTAGGCTTTGGAATAAGTCAAATTGGTGGAGGCGGGGGGAGTTGAACCCCCGTCCGTCAGTCCGCTGCCCATGGCTCTACATGCTTAGCCTCGTCTATTGAGTTAACCTCTTACGGCCCGACGGGCAGGGCGTTCGAAGCGAGTCCGGAGATTCTTTAACACTCTGGAGCCGAACACTCAGCAGTGCGATCCTGTTCTATATGACGATTGCTAAACACTGGTTTACAGGCATCCCTGTGGCAATCGCTAGCCGGCTATATTAAGCAGCTAGAGCGTAGTTTTCGTCGTTGGCAACTATAGTAGTTGCATAGATTGATTAGCGAGAGTCTATACCCTCTCGGCATGCACCCTAGGTTTTGTAACCGGCGTCGAATCCAAAGCGCCCCCTTGTGCAGATTTATGATCTTAGCATATATCCACTCTACATGGCCTACCTGTGATTTTTTCAAATTTAAGTTCATCGGCATGATTTTAATTCAAAACAATAAATATATATTGATAAACAATAATTTTATGCATAGTATCAATTACTGACACAAATAAAGGACCGCCATGAAACGCGCTTCTACTTATTTTTTACAGGCAGTAATTTTGCTGCTCTCCATACTGACTTTGTTTATCCTGCTGCGCTTTCCACTGTACGAAGGTCGCAATGTCAATGCCACGTTAAGTGAGGTTTATTTCCATGATCCTTTTTTGGCCTATATCTATGTAGCTTTCATCGCGGTATTTGGGGCCTATATGCAGGCCTTCCGGCTACTTACTTATATTCGCAACGATAAGGTGTTTTCTTCACAGGGGGTGAGTGCGCTGCGCATCATCAAAGTCTGTGCCTTAACCTTTATTACATTTTTGTTAGGAGCAGAAGCCATTATTTTCATCACACAATATGGTAAGGATGATATTGCTGGTGGCGTAATGATGGGGATATTTCTGATTTTTATCACCAGCATAGTTGCTGCCACCGCAGGAGTCTTCGAGCGCATTTTACAAAGCGCACTGGACCTTAAATCCGAAAATGACCTAACGGTATAACGAGGCTAGCATGATCATCATTAATATCGACGTTGTGCTGGCACAACGCAAGATGAGCGTTACCGAGCTCTCTGAAAAAGTCGGCATCACGATGGCTAATGTTTCAGTGCTGAAAAATGGCAAGGCGAAGGCGGTTCGCTTTTCCACGCTTGAAGCTATCTGTAAGGTACTAGATTGTCAGCCGGGAGATATTCTGGAATATAGAAAGGATTAAATCAGCGCCGATTGGCGTGGCTCATGGCTCGCCGCTTGTCGATATTCCATTCTCGCTCCTTGAGACTGGCGCGCTTGTCGAATTCTTGCTTACCCTTAGCCAGGGCAATCTGGCATTTCACCAGATGACTTTTCCAGTAGATTTTGGTGCAGACACAGGTATGTCCTTTCTGATTGACGCTGGAAAAAATCTGCGCCAGTTCTTTTCTCTTGAGCAGCAATTTACGCGTGCGAGTCGGATCAGCAATGGTGTGAGAATTGGTAGTAGGCAGCGGATTGATCAATCCACCAATCAACCAGGCTTCGCCATCCTTTATGATTACATGTGAGTCGACCAGCTGTACTTTTTTTTGCCGCAGACTTTTCACCTCCCAGCCGGCGAGAGCAATCCCCGCCTCAAAAGTTTCATTGAGATGGTAATCATGCCGGGCTTTTTTATTGACGATGATCGTGCTGTCGTCATATTTCTGCTTTTTTGCCATTGCATGCATTATAAAGAATTTACGGATAAATTAATGCAAGCTCTGTCGATGATGGAGCCTGTGGGAAGAAACGATGAAATCTAAAGTACAAATGAAAATTGATGTCGCCTATGGACCAGGATCAATTCTGGTAAACTGCCGGCATGTATCATGTATATAACGAGGCAGGAAAGTGCCTCTTCAAGGAGCGGTGATCGCGTGACTGAGATTCAGCAAAGTGCACTGCTGCCTTATTCTGCCCTGGCCATGTTTGAGCTAATCAATGATATTGAGTCCTACCCGCAGTTCATGGAAGGTTGTCTGAGTGCCAAGGTGCTTGAGCAAGCTGATGACCTGGTCACTGCCCAGCTGGAACTGGGCAAGGCCGGTCTGAAATATTCCTTCACCACCAGAAATACTCTGCAGCCACCTAAGTTAATGCAGATGGAGCTTGTGGAAGGACCCTTTAAGTGCTTCAGTGCCCGATGGCACTTCATTCCCCTAAAAGAAGATGCCTGCAAGGCCTCGCTGGAAATGCAGTTTGAGTTTGAATCAGGCTTGTTGGATGTGGTTTTGAAGAAACTCTTCGATAGTTCCTGCCGCAATCTGGTCAATGCCGTCTGTAAAAGGGCCGATGAACTCTATGGTTGAAGAAGTGGAAAAAGCATCGGAAAAGCTGATGGCAGACCTAAGTAAGATCCCCAATATCAAGGTAGAGCTTGTCTATGCCAGGCCAGAAAAACAGTTTCTGCGACAGATGAAGGTTAAACAGGGCACTAGCGCAATGGCAGCAGTGATGAACTCGGGTCTCACAACGGAATACCCGGATATAGACCTTGCCAATAGCCGAATGGGTATTTTTTCAAGACTCTTGGATGGTAAGCAGCTCCCTCTGCCAGAGCACTATGAATTGCAGGAGGGAGATCGAGTTGAAGTATACCGGCCGCTGCTGATAGATCCCAAGCAGGCACGTGCCGAGCGTGCGCAAAGAGCTCGGCAGGTTCGCGAAGGGGCCAGGCACAATAAAAAGAATATAAAAAGCTAGTTGGCAGCAGTACGACCGAACTGGTCGTTTTCTGGCGTCTGGGTGAAATCACCCTCGAAGTGTGTCATCTGGCCAGCATCATCAAAGAAAATCGTGATGCGTTCCTGCACCCGTTCCCCGCCACCGGCCTGAAAGCTGTAAATATAATCCCAGCGGTTCTGATCAAAAGTGTCCTGAATGAGGGGAGTCCCCATTATGAAGTTGACCTGGCGCTTAGTCAGTCCAGGGCGCAACTGATCCACCTGATCCTGGCTGATGATGTTGCCCTGCGGAATATCCAGGCGATAGACACCTGGAAAGCGTAAGCTGCTGTTGCAGGCTGTCAGGAAGAACATCATGAGGATAGTGAAAACGACTTTCAAATGGTTTACCTTTACTTAGTCCCGTTAAAAGGGATAATACCTGTTTAACTTGCACAGTAACAGATTGGGATAAATCCGCAAAAAACAAGCCAGCAGCAGTAATATTTGGCAATGCAAGACAGAGGAAACCTTTCATGTCGGGAGAAAATCAGGAACTCCGCGCCGCCGGACTCAAAGTCACCTTACCCAGGGTAAAAATCATGCAGATCCTGGATGCATCGGAGGGGCGTCACATGAGTGCCGAGGATGTATATAAAGCCCTTCGAGATTCCGATGAAGACATTGGTCTGGCGACGGTATACCGTGTCCTAACCCAGTTCGAAACAGCCGGCCTGGTAATGCGTCACCATTTTGAAGGCGGCCATTCGGTGTTTGAAATGATGAGCGAAGATCATCATGACCATATTGTCTGTACCAAATGCGGCAAAGTAGAAGAATTCTTCGATGAGGTGATTGAAGCACAGCAAAAGATACAAGCTAAGGCAAAGGGTTTTACCATCAGTGATCATTCGCTCTACATTTACGGTCTTTGCAAGGACTGCCAGTAGGGTTTATTGCGCTTGACTGGCCTGCACTCATGAAGGTCCTGGCTCTAATTAATATGCATTCCTTCAAAAAATTTAGCTTTTGTCTTGATCGTGCTGCTCTCAGAACGCAACTATCAATTTTTCTGGTTTGCGTTGGAGGGGTGATACTCAGGGCACCCTTATCATTTGAATGTATTAAGTCTTAACCTGAGCTTCGCTACTTACCCACAATCTAATCTAACGGAGAATTTCAGATGCTTGCTCAGAGATGTATTGTCAGGAAGCCATCATCTGGCGGGCATGTGCCATGGAGCTTTCGTTGTCGGCATTTCCACCTAGCATACGTGCGATCTCAGTAACCTTCGCTTCGCCCTTGAGTTCTTCGACGCTGGTACTGATGGCTGACTTGCCGGCCGATTTACTGACATAAAGGTGCTGGTTGCCCTGGCTGGCAACCTGAGCCTGGTGGGTAACGCACAGTACCTGGCCCTTTTCACCCAGCTGGCGCAGTAGTTGGCCCACGGACAGCGCCACCTGACCACCAATCCCGACATCCACTTCATCGAAGATCAATGATGGAATCGCGGAGGTCTGGGCAGTGACCACCTGAATCGCCAGAGAAATGCGTGACAATTCCCCTCCTGAGGCAATCTTGATCAGTGCTTTGGCTGGTTGTCCTGGATTGGTGCTGACAAGGAACTCGATACTTTCATTACCCTTGCTGGTAGGATTTTCACTATTGACCGGATGCAGGGCAATACTGAAACTGGCATTTTGCATATCAAGCTGTCCCAGGTACTGACTAACCGCAGCTGCGAGCGCCTTCGCCCCTTTGTTGCGCTTTTTAGTCAGCTCATCGGCCAGGGACTGATAGTCTTTTTTAATATCATTGAGCTGCTGCTGCAGTTTGGTCAGTTGATCATCGGCAGAACTGGCATCACTGAGCTGTTCCTTTAGCTTTTGGTGAAAAGCCGCCAGTTCATCGGATTTGATCCGGTGCTTGCGGGCCAGATGGTGGACCGCAGAAATGCGTTCATCGACATCCTGAAGACGCCCTGGATTGATTTCCAAACTTTCTGCTGCACGTTTGAGCTCGATACCGGCTTCCTCCATTTGAATAAGGGCGCTATTGAGCATTTCATAAGCATTTTCCACGGTAGTACTTCGGTAAGGCAGCTCATCGAGCATGCCAAGCACTTGTCCCAGTGCTGACTGGATATTCTGCTCATCGTTTTCCCGGCATAGTTCAAGCGCTCCCTGTAGGATGCTGACGATGGTTTCGGCATGACTCAGCTGCTGCTGTTCGGCTTCCAGTTCGGGGTATTCCTCCAAACCTAGCGCCAGCTCATCAAGCTCCTTGAGTTGATATTGCTGAAGTTCAAAGCGGGCATTGTGCTCTTCGGCTCTATTTTGCAGATCTTGCAGCATCGAATTTAGGCTTAGCCAGTCCTGCGCCTTAGCAGCCACGGCACTAGCCAGTTCGCGTGTATCGCAGAAATCATCCAATAGGCGCTGGTGTGTGGATGTTTTCAGTAACGATTGATGTTCATGCTGAGAATGGATATCGACTAGCATTTCACCAAGTTGCTTGAGTTCCTGCAGGGTGACGGGGTTGCCATTTATATAGGCTTTGGAGCGGCCTTCAACTGTTACTATGCGGCGCAGAATGCAGTTGTCTTCAGCTGCATAATCTTGGGCATCCAGCCAATCACGCGCTTCAGGGTTATCGTCGATACTGAAGCTGGCGCTGATTTCAGCCCGGTCCTGTCCCGGCTGGATAACGTCTTTTTCGGCGCGATCGCCCAGGGTGAGCGCCAGGGCATCCAGCATAATAGATTTGCCTGCCCCTGTTTCTCCAGTCATTACCGTCATGCCTGATTTCAGCTCGAGATCGAGCTGCTCAACGATGGCGTAATGCTTGATGGTTAGTTGATTGAGCATGAAACTTTTTGTATCAGGTTGATTAATTAATTGTAGTACAGAATCCGAGCTGCTTTCGATGTCTATTTTTTATGCGTTGCATGCTTGAAAGGCATCAGCATGACCCCATATAGCGTCTATTCGATTGGGCTCAACTAATACCTTTTATGCGGAGGAAGCATGACTGAAGAGGAAGCCTCTAAAAAAGCTGGGCAGGAAAAACAAAGCCAAGAGCAAATAGAAGACAGGGTCGAAGCGAAGGAGCAGGAGACGCAACAGCAGGATCTGGGGACTGAATCAGAATTACAGGCAGCCATTAATGAAGCGGTCGAGGCCGCTTTAGCTGAGCAAAGAGACTCGGTCCTCAGGGCCCAGGCGGAAGTGCAGAACATGCGACGTCGCTGTGAAGCCGATGTGGAAAAGGCACACAAATTTGCCTTGGAAAAATTCACAGCCGAGCTTCTGAGGGTTATGGATAATATGGAGTGGGCGCTGCAGGCCGTTACCGACCCGGGAGATGAGAAGGTCAAATCACTTTGTGAAGGAATAGAGCTTACCCAGAAAGAGTTTTTAAGCATCCTCAACAAATTTAATATTGAGCAGATAAACCCCGAGGGCCAACCTTTTGATCCTCAGGTACATGAAGCCATGTCGATGGTGGAAAACCCGAATGTCGAACCCAATACTGTAATGACGGTAGTACAGAAAGGTTACTCCCTGCATGGCCGGGTTATCCGCCCCGCCATGGTGCTGGTTTCTAAGTAATATTGCTGTTTCACTTAGTCTTAAATCAGAGTTCTAAATACTCGTGAAAAACAGAGCTATGGTGTCTTGTTGAGCTTTGCCAGACCATGAATCAGCCGATTTTGATAGAACTTAAAAAATTATACTAATTGAGCTCAGGTCCTTGAAATAAAGGACAAAGGACCAATATATAAAGGCAGAAAAGGTGAGCTTACCGATTTAACGGGGAGTGCACCGAGTAAACGAAGTGGAGAAATGAATTATGGGTAAAATTATTGGTATAGACCTGGGTACCACCAATTCCTGCGTTGCCGTGATGGAAGGGGGCAAGGCCAAGGTAATTGAAAATTCTGAAGGTGATCGCACGACGCCTTCAATTATTGCTTACACCGAGGATGGTGAGACCCTGGTTGGCCAGCCGGCAAAACGCCAAGCGGTCACCAATCCGGAAAACACCCTTTTTGCCATCAAGCGCCTGATCGGTCGTCAGTTCAAGGATCAGGTCGTCCAGAAAGACGTGAAGATGGTGCCATATAAAATTGTTGAGGCAGATAGCGGTGATGCCTGGGTGCAGGTGCGTGGTGAAAAAATGGCACCTCCACAGGTCTCAGCTCAGGTCCTTAAAAAAATGAAGAAAACCGCCGAGGATTACCTTGGTGAAAAGGTTACTGAAGCGGTTATCACCGTCCCGGCGTATTTCAATGACTCCCAGCGTCAGGCAACCAAGGATGCTGGCAAAATTGCTGGTCTGGACGTTAAGCGTATCATCAACGAACCGACGGCTGCTGCACTGGCTTATGGTATGGATAAGAAGAGTGGCGATGCCACGATTGCTGTCTATGACCTGGGTGGTGGTACCTTTGATATTTCCATTATTGAGATTGCTGAGACCGATGGTGAGCACTCTTTCGAGGTGCTGTCCACCAATGGTGACACCTTTCTAGGTGGTGAGGATTTTGACCTGCGCTTGATTGATTACCTGGCTGATCAGTTCAAGAAAGACAGTGGCATGGACCTGCATAATGATCCGCTGGCGCTTCAACGTCTCAAAGAAGCAGCTGAAAAAGCCAAAATTGAGCTCTCATCCGCTCAGCAGACCGAAGTAAACCTGCCGTATATCACGGCCGATTCAAGCGGACCAAAGCATCTGGTAGTTAAACTGACTCGATCCAAACTGGAATCACTCGTTGAAGACCTGGTTGATCGCACCATCGAGCCACTGAAAACTGCTCTCAAGGATGCCGGCCTAGATATATCTGAAATCAATGACGTGATTCTGGTCGGCGGCCAGACCCGTATGCCTCTGGTTCAGAAGAAAGTGGCCGATTTCTTCAAGAAAGAAGCCCGTCGTGATGTTAACCCGGATGAAGCAGTTGCCATGGGTGCCTCCATTCAGGCAGCTGTGCTCGCCGGTGATGTGACAGACGTACTTCTGCTGGATGTGACGCCACTGACACTGGGTATTGAAACCCTTGGCGGAGTTGCCACGCCTCTGATTGAAAAAAACACAACAATTCCGGTGAGCAAGAAACAAACATTCTCAACGGCCGAAGACAACCAGACCGCAGTGACCATTCATGTGGTACAGGGTGAGCGTAAACAGGCTTCACAGAATAAATCGCTGGGTCGTTTTGATCTCAGTGATCTGCCGCCTGCACCTCGTGGCATGCCGCAGATTGAAGTCAGCTTTGATCTGAATGCCGATGGTATTCTCAATGTTTCAGCGAAAGATAATGCAACCGGCAAGGCTCAGTCCATCGTGATCAAAGCCTCCAGTGGTCTTTCCGATGAAGAAATCGAAAAAATGGTTTCTGATGCGGAATCACACGCTGAAGAAGACAAGAAGTTTGAGGCCTTGATTACTGCTCGCAATACTGCAGATGGTCTGGTGCATGCCACCAAAAAAACCCTGACGGAAGCTGAAGACAAGGTTGAAGCTGAGGAGAAAGAGAAGATTGAAGCAGCTATTACTGCACTGGAAGATGTCCTCAGAGGCGACGACTTGGAAGCCATTGAAGCCAAAACCAAGGACCTGACAGAAGCTTCCAGCGGACTTGCCCAGCGTATGTATGCTGAAGCCCAGCAGGCTGCAGAAGCAAGTAATGCGAGCGCTGAGGCGGGCGTTGAAGAAGCATCCGATGATGCTGTTGATGCTGAATTTGAAGAAGTGAAAGAAGACGAG